>JASHPR010000220.1 GCA_030038015.1 Streptosporangiaceae bacterium | reverse complement strand
CGACCCTGGCGGGAGGCCGGGCCGGGCGGGTTCACCGGGGCCGGGCGGCAGCGCGGCCCGCCGCGGCCCTGTGGCCAGCCAGATCTCCCGCACCAGCACCTGGATCGCGCCCGCGGCCGGTATAGCGAGCAGCGCCGCGACGAAGGCGCCGAAGATGCCGCCGATCCAGCTCCCGATGCTCGCCCCGACCAGGATGGACAGCAGCACCAGCAGCGGGTTCACCCGGACGGTCCGGCTCATCACGACCGGGTTGAGGATGTGGTTCTCGATCTGCGTGTAGACCAGGAACACCACGAGCGTGACGATGCCGGCCGTGAGCGAATGGCCGAGCGCGAACAGGACCGCGGGGATGCCCGCCAGGGCGCCCCCGATCATCGGCAGGAAGTCGACCAACGCGACCCACAGGGCCCACAGGAACGGGAAGGGGACGCCGGTCACCAGCAGGGTCACGAACACCACGGTGCCGGCGATGAGCGACGTCAGGAAGTTGCCCAGCATGTAGCCGGTGACCGAGCGGTTGACCTCCCGGGCCACCCCTGCGTAGCGCTCGGCCCTGTCCGGGGACATCATGCCGAGCAGGCCGGATCGCATCCTGGGCCCCTCGACCAGCAGCAGCACGACGAGCACGAAGATGGTCAGCAGCGAGATCATCAGCGACAGGGCGCCCTTGCCCACACTCAGGGCCGGCTGCGCGAGGTTCTTGCCGAAGTCGGCGATCTTGGACTCATTTTGCTGCACCCAGCGCAGCACGTGGTACTTGCGCACCAGGTGGCCGATCCACCCCTTGCCGTGCTCGGCGGCGCTCACGTACGAGGGCAGCGCGTTGGCCAGATGGGTGATCCCGTTGACCAGCGGGTAGCCGAACGCCACGGCCAGCCCGAAAAACACCAGGAGGCCCCACAGCGTGACGATTGCCACGGCGAAGCCGCGGCGCCGTACGCCCCATCCTTGCACCGCCACCACGAGCGGGTTCAGGATCAGCGCGATGAACCCGGCCACGACGATCAGCAGGAGGACGTCCCGCAGCCGGTAGGCCAGCTTGGCGAGAACGTAGGCGGCGGCGAGCACCGCGACCGAGACCAGGATCGTCCGCAGCGGCACCCCGCGGGACTCCGCGGCCCGCCACAGCCGGGCCCGGCGGGTATCGGGCGGCGGCGACTCGTCAGCCATCTGCCTATCATCGCAGCAGGCAGTGGCCCGGGTGGATCCCCCGGATTCGCCGGCAGCCCGTGCACGTGACGAACGGCGGCGGGCCATCGCCCAGGCGCACTGCCACCAGCTCGCCATCCTCGGGTTCGGCAAAGAGCAGCAACCCAGATCGAAGCTGGCCACGTCGGCCGGGAGGGTATGCATCTGGTGAGCTGCTCGCCGCGATGCCCGGCGGCTCCGCGCAGCGCCATCAGCACCGCAACGCCAGCGGGAAGGGAGGTTAGGCCATGGCATCCCAGAACGACCCGCGCGACCGGATCCACCGCGTGAGCCAGGGCGACCGGGCCGACCGGGGAGCCCGGTGGAACCGGGGGGACCAGCCGCAGGTGGACGCGCAGGCCTTCACCGATCTCGACACCCAGGTCTACGAGGCCGTCGCCACCCTGGAGTATGGGGGGCGCGCCGTCACCCGAGGCGAGGTCGTGGAGGCGACGGGCCAGGACGCCGCGGCGGTCGGCGAGGTCCTCGACGTGCTCACCGAGCACGGCGTGCTGGTCCGCCGGTCGGCCGACGGCGGGGACGCCTTCGAGCTGGCCCGGCGGGACTGGAGCGCGACACCGGAAACCCGGTCGCGCTGAGACCGCCAGGCCGGCCCCATGAAGTTCCGGCCCGCGGCGCCCCCGCCCGCTATGGCCAAGTCGTGCCGAACTTAGCGGTGCTCCAAACCATGATCGTGGTTGATTCACGACGAATAACGTCATTGATTAACCATCATGAAAAGTGCGGCGCCCCGGCGCACCGGAGCATCGTCAACCAGCGGCTGACGCATGTAGAGGGTCAACTTATGGTTGACGCATGGCCGAATCACCCGTGTCGCTGGACGGACTGATCGCGTACGTCAAGACGCTGAGCCCGGAGGGTGGGCCGCTGGACAACCTGTCCGACGCGGTGAGCGTCGGGGCCGGCCTCGACGAGATGTCCGACGCCCTGATCGGCCACTTCGTGGACCGGGCGCGCCGCTCCGGTGCCTCGTGGAGCCAGATCGGGGCCAGCATGGGCGTGTCCAAGCAGGCGGCGCAGAAGCGTTTCGTGGCGCAGTGGGAGGGCGCGGACTTCTCCAGGTTCACCCTTCCTGGCCGGGACGCTGCCGTTCATCCGCCGCGCGGTCAGCGCCGGCGACCCGGTTCTCGTGGCGGTGAGCGCGGGGCCGCCGGCGCCGGATCTGATGTCCATCCGGTCGCAGATCTGGCTGGCCAGCCAGAGGCCGTCGCCGTCGCCGGGCATCAGCTCGGCCGGCCGGAGGCCCAGGAACGGGCCGGAGATGCCGCCGCCCGGCTGCCGGACATCGCACACGACCGCGCCCTGCTGCTCCCAGATCCGCACCGCGGCGCTGGCCGGGCAGCGGCTCTTCAGGTACGCGCCGGCCTGACTGACCGCCAGGACGAGCATGCCGGCGCGGTCGCCGGCCATGCCGTGCGCCGCGGCGCTGGCGGCGACGAACCGGCACAGGCCGCGCAGGTCCCCGTCGAGGTCGAACGCCTCAGCGGTGGCCGGTCGGCCGGGCAGCAGGGCGGTGTCGCAGGAGCGCGCGAAATCGGCGGGATCGGCATAGCCGGCGGAAGGGCCCCGGTGCAACCCGGCCGCCTGTACCGGATGGGTGCGCAGGCGTTCGCGACGATGTCCTGATCCAGGGCGCTCGCGTCATACGGGCACAGCATCGAGATGCCGGTGGGCGCCAGCGTCACGGTGGAAGGCCGCGGAGTCCGCGTAATCCACCTCCCCGCTGCGGTCGCCCACCGCGGCAGCGGGCAGTTGCAGGTGGCCCGGGTCGTGACGGCGAGCACCGGCTGGCCGAACTCGAGCCCGGCGGCGAGGAACGGCACCGCTGTGTCCAGGAACTGCGCGTCGCCGGAGTAGATGCAGGCGCAGTGCGCGAAGGCTCCCGGCTCACCAGGCCCCGCCCCCCTCCGGGCCGCCCGGCTGATCCAGCGCCAGGCCCGGCGTGCTGTCCCAGCCGACGATCCGCAGCACCGAAGCGGGCGGCGGGAGCTGGTGCAGCACCACCCGCCTGGCGCCGCCGGCGCCGTTGCCGGCAGTCCCGGTGGCGCAGACGATCGCGCGCAGCCCGGCGAGGTCGCAGTAACTCACCCCGCCCAGGCTGAAGTGGATCTCGGGGGGGCCTTCCGTGAACCTGTCCAGCGCGGCTATCAGGCCCGGGTAGGTCGACTCGTCGATCTCGCCGGCGATGACCAGGCCTGGAGGATCGTCGGTGCTGGTGATCCGCAACACTCCGTCGTCATAGACGTCGCAGTCACGCGCAGGGCCGGGACGTTCAACTGTCCCCGGGGCAGTCCGGGAGAGCCGCCAGGGCAGGTGCCCGGTCCGCCGGCGGACCCGGCACGGCCAGCGGGCGGGTGGCCCGCCCTCAGCAAGCACCATGGCCACCCGCCTGCCGGCCTTCCCCCGCCGGGACGTGCACCGTGCGGGCCCGCCGCCTGCCGCCCGGGGACTGCCGCGGGCACCGCACCCGGTCTGGCTATTGCGCCGCCTGCCGCGCGCGCAAGGCGCAATGACGGTGCTGCGCCTCGTCGGCCGGTATGCCGATGATGGCGGCGACGACATCCCAGCCCAGGCCGACCTGCTGGGCCGCGTCGAGCAGGTCGGCCTCCAGGCCATCGAGATGGAGCCGCGGGTCACAGAGCACCACGAGGGCGGCTCCGACATCGAGCGCATCCGCGGGGCGCGTCGTGCCGCCGCGGGCGGAGCCGGCCACTGCGTTGATCGCCAGGATGTCCTCCGCCGGGCGGGCCGCCGCCTGCTCGGCGTGCCGCCCGGCGGCGAGCACACGGTGCGCACCGATCCTCAGCCGCGCGCTGTCAACGACGCCAGGGTCGGGGGCCGGGAGATCGCCTGCACGCTGAACCGGGGTCCTTAGCGCGAACGCTGAGCCAGGCGGGTCTGACCGGCTCCCGCCGACGGCGTGATCTTCAAGCATGGCTGGCTCCGGGTGCCACGAAGGATGACCTAGCCACGCTGCCGGACTAGAGATGGCGCGATCCGCACCGCGCTGACTCAGTATTACCGGGATTACCGGGCTGGCCGCCCAGGGTCAACGCGTGCCCCGGTTCCGGGGAATCGGGGGCACCCGGGGCCCTGTGGATGCCCGGTCCTGGTGAAGCGGGGGCGCTGGTGTCTGCAAGCTGCCGGCCCGGCACGGCGGATCTAGACTGCGGAGGGCAGTCGCGCGTTTTCGGGCTGACTGCAAACCACGTTAGGAATCAGCGATATCGGGCAGCGGCTAGTCATGGCCGACTCACGTCTCCAGGGATGCGAGCCTGCGCGGCAGGGTTGCGGCCGGCGTGGGGTCTCCCCCGGCGGCCAGGGTCGGCCAGGCCACCGGTGCCCGGCCCGTGCGCCGGCCGCCGCTGCGCGGCCAGTGGCCCGCGGCCGGGCCATGTCGCTGACGGCGATGCTGGTGCTTGATGGGACGTGAGATGGCCTGGGCGGCTGCTGACGGTGAGGTGGACGTGGATTCCGCCGAGGCGGGGCTGACCGTGCTGCTGGAGGCGTGTGAACGGGCGGTGGAGGAAATCGGGTCGGCTGTCCCTCCGGCGCAGCTGCGAGCGCTGCTGATCATCGGGAGATCCGGGGGGCTTAACCTGAGCCGGCTGGCGGGAGCACTGGGCACATCGGCGTCGGCGGCGAGCAGGCTGTGCGACCGGATGCAGGCGGCGGGGCTGCTGACCCGGGACCGGGCGGCGGCGAGCAGGCGGGAGATCGTGCTGGTGCCGACCGAGTCCGGGCGGCGGCTTGCGGAGTGGGTGCGCGGACGGCGGCGGGCGGCGCTGGGCGAGCTGCTGGCGGCGATGACGCCGGACGGGCGTGAGGCGCTGGCACGGGGGCTGACCGAGCTGGCGGGCGTGTAGCTCCGGCCGCGTTCTGCGGCCGTCCTGGCTCTGCTGATGCGCGTGCCCAGCCTGCGCAGGGTGATTCTGGGCGGTTTTCTGGCGATCTGGCACCGTCGGCCGCGCCGTTACCTTCCTGTGATCTGCAGGGTTGCAGGAGGCCGCCGACCGTGAGATTCTTTACCTATGGAAACACTTTACGTGAAGAAAGTATCGGGACGGCGCGGCGCCGCGGTGGCACCCACGCCCGGCGCACGTGCCCTGGCCAGCCTGGCTGGTCTGGAGGACCGGGAGCTGCTGCGGATCGTGCGGTCGCAGCCCCTGGCCAGCGCGCAGCGGGCGGCGGCGTGCGAGCTGCTGGTGGCCCGCCACCGGAACCTGGTGCGCTCGTGCGTGCAGCGCTACAAGCGCTCGCCCGAGCCAGCCGAAGACCTGATGCAGGTGGGGTACGTCGGCCTGCTGAAGGCAATCAACAACTTCGATCCGGACCTGGGCGGCAGCCTGGCGGCCTACGCCCAGCCATGCATATCCGGCGAGATCAAGCGGCATTTCCGGGACAAGCGCTGGCAGGTGCATGTGGAGCGATCCGTGCAGGAGCTGGTGCTGCGGGTCCGCGAGGCGACCAAGCAGCTGACCCAGCAGCTCGGCCACCTGCCCACCGACGGTGAGCTGGCCGGGCATCTTGGCATCAGCGACGCGGACCTGCGCGAGGCCCGCCGGGCCGGCCTGGTCTTCCAGCCGGCATCGCTGGACGCGCCCCTGGCCGGACGGCCCGACGCGGCCAGCCTGGCCGATGTGCTCGGCGACGAGGACCCCGAGGTCGAGCACACCCTGGACATGGAAGCGGTCGCCGCACACTGGGGCGAGCTGCCGCACCGCGAGCAGAAGATCCTGCTGCTGCGGTTCTACGGTGACATGACGCAGACCGAGATCGGCCAGCAGCTCGGCATCTCCCAGATGCACGTCTCCCGGCTCCTCGCCCACGCCCTGGGCCACCTCCGTCGGCGCCTGCTCGGCCCGGACGACGGCGCGCTGGCCTCAGGGGAGCAAACGGCCTAAACCAGGCCGGATCGCCGTAAGCGGCGGGGGTTGCGGCTGTCTGCCGGGGCGGTCCCGCTGTCCGCCTGGGCGGTGCGGGTCTCCGCCTGGGCGGTCCCGGCGCGGGACGGCAGCGAGTCCGGTCCCTGGCCGTCGCGGTGCTCCCCGCCGCCCTCGGGCTCATTGCGCTCGCGCGACCCTCTCCCGGCCAGCTCTGCCAGCGCCCGGCGCATCGCCCGCCAGTCAGCGCCCCGCGGCACCTTCAGGCTGACATAGGAGGCGGCACCCACCGGAATGGGCAGCCAGAAGTTCACCAGCCGCCACCCGAGCACGCCGAGGGTCGCGACGCTCCTGGTCAGCCCGAAGCTGACCAGGAGCACTGGCGTCACGGTGTCGATGATCCCCAGCCCTCCCGGCGTCAGCGGGATGGCCCCGAGCACGTTCGCTATCCCGTACGCGGCGAACAGCCCCACCGGGTTGGCGAAGCCGCCGAAGGCGGCGATGAAGCACCACAGGGACGCCGCGTCCAGCAGCCAGTTCAGCGCTGCCCAGGTGATCAGCTGGAGAAGCACGCTGCGGTTGGTGCCCAGGGCGCGGATCGAGGCCGCTGCCTGGCGCACGATGTGCTCCAGCCGGTCGCCGCCGACGCCGGGGATCCGGTCGCCGATGGCCCGCAGGATCTGGGCCGCCCGCTTCTCGCCCCTGGTGATGCCCAGGACCAAGGCCGCGACCAGGGCGAGGATCACCGCGCCGATGATCGCGACCGTCACGTAGACGGGGCGGAAGCCGGACAGCGGGATCGAGATCACCAGCGCGATCCACAGCAGGACGTTCAGCACCACGGTGGACGCCATGCCCTTGGTGGCCATCATCACGCCGACATCGGTGGCCGGCACGCCCTCGGCGGTGAACAGCTGGAAGCCGATCCCGGCGCTGCCGACCGTCCCAGCGGGAATGACGTGCGCCACCGCCGCGGCGGACAGGTCGATGCGGAACAGCCGGGACATGCTGAACCGGTACTCCGGCGGCAGCAGCACCCAGTTGAGAAGCGCGTAGCAGAACAGCGACAGACCTTCGAGAACGATGCCGAGGACCATCCAGCCGACGTTCAGCCTGCCGAGCAGATAGAGGTCCTTGCTCGCGCCGACGAGTTCCGGGATGACCAGGTACTCCACGATGAGCGCGAGGATGAGGAGTACCGCCAGGCGGCGCAGCGGGCGCCTCGCCGTCCGCAGCCTGCCCCGCCAGCCGTTGCGCTCGGCTGGTTTTTGGTCAGTGGGGGGGCTGCGTCGGCTCAATCGGCATCCAGGCGGCGGAAGACCACTTCCCGCAGGAAGAGACGGATGGCGGCCGCGGCGGGAATGGCAGCCAGGGCGCCGGCGATGCCCATCAGCGCGCCGCGGATCAGCACGGCCACCAGCGGCACCACGGCCGGCAACTGAACGGTCCTGCTCATGACCCTGGGGACGATGAAGTAGTCCTCGCCCAGCTTGTAGCCGGTGTAGAAGCCGAGAGTGGCGACCGCAACCGGGAGCGAGACGGTCAGCGCGACCAGGGAGACGACCGCGCCGCCGACGTAGGCGCCGATGGCCGGGATCAGGCCGGAAAGTGCGACCATCATGCCCAGCAGGACCGGATAAGGCACGCCGAAGACAACGAGCCAGATGCAGGTGCCCATTCCGGCGATGACGGAGGTCAGGAAGTTCCCCAGGACATAACCGCCCACCTTGGTGAAGATCTCGTCTCCAATCAGTATGACCCGGGGCCGCCGCGAGTGCAGGGCCAGGCGGTGCACGAAAAGCCTGATCCGCGGCATGCTGAACAAGAAGTAGATCACCATGACGGCGATCGCGATCATGGATGTGGCGGTGCTCAGGACCAGCTCCCCGGCACCGAGGACCCCCGGCCAGCGTGCTGCCCTTGGTGGACAGCAGGCCGGAGACCTGCTGCTGGATATGGTTTTTCGCATTCAGCTTGCCGAGCTCTGAATTGTGATCCTGCAGCGAGTGTGCATATTGCGGCAGGCGGCTGGCCAGCGCGGTGGCCTGGGCGACCAGTGGCGGAATCGCGGCGGCCACGAAGCGGCCCAGCAGGGCGAACGCGGCCAGCAGGATCGTCAGGACGACGGCCCAGCAGGGGAAGCGGCGGCCCGCACCCGGGCCGCCAGCGAGACGATCATGGATGCGAATGTCAGCGCCCACACCGCGGCGGCGACCCACACCGCGGCCATGCCCGTGCCGTGGATGAGCGGCAACCGGGCGACGGCCCCCAGCTGCAGGCTGGCGGTCGTGTACATCCCGGCTGGGAAGACGATCATCCACAGATCCGCCCGGTAGCCCAGCGGCTGGTGCCAGCACAGGTGGCGCGCTGCGCTGCGGGCGATCAGCGGCGGGATCAGGCAGCCGGCGAGGATCCAGAAGCCGACCGCCAGCGCGGTGAGCTCGGGCTTCGCCGCGCTGACCGTGGGCGAGCCGCCGTCAGCCAGGATCTGGACAGCGGCGAGAACGGTGATGGATGCGGCACCCATGGCGACCCAGTACGGAGCGGTCGGGTCTGCCGGCCGCAGCCCCGCCCGCAGCAGCCGCGCCGCCACCAGAACGCTGGTCAGCAGGTACAGCGCCACCCCCGCCGACCAGGCCGCGATCGCGGCCAGGGCGGCTGGCTGAGCGCGCAGGCCCACCGTCCGGAGGGCCATCGCGGCAATGGCCAGCGACTGAGTGCTGACGGCCCACAGGTACCAGTTGCCGCTGACGTCGCTGAGCGCTGCCGGCTGGCGGCGGATGGCCATCCGTCCCGGAACCAGGCCGCTCAGCGCCAGCCAGGCGGCGAGGGCCAGGGCTGCCAAGCCGGCGGCGGCACCGCCGTGGCCGTCGGCGGCGAGCCGTGCCCCGAGGACATCACTGGCTGCGACCAGCGCGAAGCAGGTGAACGCCTGCTTCGGGCAGGTGAGGCCGGCGCGCACGTCGGCGGGGAATGCCGCGGCGCGCAGTGCCGACGCTGCGGCCAGGGCGGCGAAGCAGGCCGCGGCGATCGTCAGCAGCGCGGCCGAGGGGAGCGCCCAGCCCGCCTGGTCCAGCGCGGTCGACACGATGCCGGTGGCCATCACCAGGGCGAAACTTCCCGGGCGGGCCCCGCGCACGGCCGCTGCCGCCAGGGCGAGGGTGCAGGTCAGCGGCCCGCGTCCGCCGCCAGCGTCTCCGCGCCGGCCGTCAGCCCGTTCTCCCCGAGGCATATCGGTCTGCGATATTATGCTCCGCCGCACCGCGGGACCGGGGCCTGCGGGGCCCGGCGGGAAGGGACCGGGGCTGCGGGGCCGGCCGGCGGGGACGGGGGCGCTGCGTGCCCGGGCAGGCGGCCGTGACGTCCTATCCTGCTGACCAGGCAGCTGGCTGGCGGAGCGGTGACATTGAACGGTGAGGATGTGCTCAAGCTGAGCCCTGAGGACTACGAGAACCTGCTGGCGTTCCGCACCAGCCTGCGGCGGTTCCTGCACTGGAGCGAGACCCAGGCCCGTGCCGCCGGCCTGACCCCGGCCCAGCACCAGCTGCTGCTGGCGGTGAAGGGGCACCGCGGGGCGCAGGGCCCGGCCATCGGCGACCTGGCGGGCTACCTGATGCTCCGGCACCACAGCACGGTCGAGCTCGTTGACCGCGCCGAGGCCGCCGGGCTGGTCGAGCGGTGGGGGGACGACGCCGACGCCCGGGTGACCCGGGTGAGGCTCACCGCGGTGGGCGAGGCGCGGCTCGCCTCGCTGGCCAAGGCCCACCTCGACGAGCTGCGCAGCCTGGCGCCGGTCCTGGACACGGTCGTGGCCCGGTGGGCAGGCCAGGCCCGCGGCTGACCGCCCGCCGCGCATCCCTCGGTGTGACGCGTCTCACCCGCCGGTGCCGGTTCCCGATCCGCAGCCCGGCCATGGCCGCGGCATGGGTGATGTCCACCGCCGCGCCGATCCCCAGCGACTCCGCGCTCGGCCCGCTGCCGGCCGTCACCCGGGGTCTGAACCGTCCTGCCCCTCCTCGGCAGCCCAGCGGAAGATCCCCCGGGCCATCGTTGAGGTGGCTGCGTCGGCCCGCGCCGCGAACACCCGGCGGTGCACCTCCGCGATCGCGGCGTCGCCGGGGGCCGCGAGCCGGGCAAGCTCGGCAAGGTGGCCGGCCAGGCGCTCATTCGCGTCACGATCAGCCCCGCCCGCCGCGGACAGCTCGAGGGCCCGGTCGGCGAGCACCCCGGGCCCGCCGGCCAGGGCGGCCAGCTCGGCGGCCAGCGCCCGTTCCGGGGCCGGCTTGAGCGTCGCGGGGTTGCCGTCCCACCAGCCGCCGTAGAGCCGCCAGACGTTGCGGACGATGAACTCGGGCTCGTCGTATACCGGGCGCAGGTAGGGCCTGGCTTCCAGGCCGTAGGGCGGCCGTACCGAGTGGATCGCGTCATCGAGGCGGCCGCCGCGGTTCATCACCTCGAGGGTCTGGTCGACCAGCGTCTCCAGCAGCTCGGCCGTGTCGGACAGGGCCACCTCGATGCGCTCGGCACCGATGACCGGCATGCCATGGCCCGGAAGCAGGTACTCGGCGCCCAGGCTGGCCATCCGGCGCAGCGCGCTGGCCCATTCCGCCGGGTAGCGCTGCACCTTCTGCGGGTTGCCCGCGTTCGGCGACGCCCAGATGAACAGGTCGCCGCAGCACAGCACCTTCCTGTCGGCCAGCCAGGTGACCGTGTGGTCGTCGGTCTCGCCCCGCTCGTGCCTGAGCGCGAACGTGGCGCCGCCGACCTCGAGCTGCAGCTGGTCGAGGTAGGTGCGGTCCGGGTACCGGTAGCCGGTCGGCCAGCGCAGGCCGGGCACGCCGAACTGCCGCCGGTTGATCACCTCGTTGTAGCCGGCCGTGCGAATGTAGCGGTCGAACCGCCGGGGCAGCGCCTCGTGCGCGACCACGGCCGGGGCCGGCCAGCCGCGCTCGGCGCACTCCGCCTCCCAGACCGGCACCCCGGAGGTGTGGTCGATGTGCCCGTGCGAGTAAACGGCCGTGTTCAGGCGCTGGCCGGTCCACCGCCGGAGCTCGTCGTGCACGGCCGCGGCCACGAACGAGCTGCCGGTGTCGACCAGCACCAGGCCGTCCTGCGTGGCGAACGCGGACACGTTGCCGAACGAGGGCAGGAACGCGACGCCGTCGCAGATCTCGGCCAGCCCGCCGCGGTGGGCCACCGGGTGGTACTCGCTGCTCGTGATCTCGCCGCGCCACAGCCGCTCGGCCAGCTCAAGGATGTCGTCGGGCATGTCTGCAGGGCACCTCCCCGTTGCCGGGTCACCGCGGACGGTGACCCTGCCGCCTATGCTGCCAGCCGGGCCGGTGACAGCGGAGACCGCCGCCGGAGATGGCGCGGCCCCGGCGGCGGTCTCGGCCTTCGGCCTGGCGGTCAGCGGCGGACGCGCCAGCCGGCGCCCAGGCCGGCCAGGTGCAGCGTGACGCAGATCAGCCCCAGGATCACCAGGCTGAGCGGCGCGAACACGGCGTCCGTGGCCGCGCCGGTTGCGTTGATGATGAACGCTATGGCGAAAATGATTACGCCGGCTACGGCAAGCATCTGCATTTCCTTCCTGCGTGGCTTTCCCTCTTCAGTTTCCTGGCGTCACGAGCTCGGCTTCGGCAGCAGGCAGGAGACTTTGGGGTTCACGCCGACGTAGTTAAGCGGCCCGGCCAGAATGGTCACGAGAACGGTCCCGGCCTTGGCGCAGTTCGCGGATGAGCTGCTGTAGTAATGGCGCTGGCCGCCGGCGATGACGCCGGTGATCAGCCAGACAACGACCTCTGCCGGGTCAGCGCCGCCGGGCCCCGCGGCCAGATCCGGCGCGGGCAGGTCCGGGATCGGCGCCGTGTCCTCCGGGCCTTCCGCCGGTCCGGCCGCGTCTTCCGCGGTGAGGTCGCCGGGCTGGTGGCCGTTGCTCTCGGTGCCGTCAGCCGCCGGGTTGAGCATCACGACGACGGCCCCCGCCAGGAAGCGCGGGCGAGAACATCGATCCGGATGCTGAATCATGAGGGCCGGCGCGGGTAACTGAGTCGCATGGCTACCGAGATCCGCGAAACCGAACGGAAGTATGAGGCGCCGCCCGGGGCGAACCTGCCGAGCCTGGACGATCTGCCCGGTGTTGCCGCCGAGTCCGGCCCCGAGGAGCAGCGGCTGGAGGCCAGGTACTACGACACCGGCGATCTGCGCCTGATCCGCGAGGGCGTCACGCTGCGGCGGCGTGAGGGCGGCAGCGACGCCGGGTGGCACCTGAAGCTCCCGGCCGGCGACGACACGCGGCGGGAGATCCAGCTGCCGCTCGGCAGGGCCACCCGCCAGGTACCCAGGGAACTGGCCCGGCTGGTGCGCGCCTTCACCCGCGGCGAGGGCCTGCAGCCAGTGGCCGAGATCAGCACGGTGCGCCAGCGCCGGGTGCTGCGGGACCAGGCCGGGAACTCCCTGGCCGAGGTGGCGGCCGACGACGTGTCGGCGCGCACGCTGGGCGACGAGACCGCGGTGTCCCGCTGGCGTGAGGTCGAGGTGGAACTGACCGGGGGCGGGCCCGGCCTGCTGGCGGCCGCCGACAAGCGGCTGCGGCACGGCGGGCTGCGGCCAGCCGGATGGCGGGCCAAGCTGGACCGGGCCCTGGCCGGGCTGCTGCCGCCACCCAGCCTGCACCCGGACGGGTCCCGCCGGCCCGGCCCGCACGCGGCCGCGGCAGGGCTTGTCCTGGCCTATGCCGCGGCCCAGGTTTCGGCGATCACGTCGCTCGACCCGCTGGTGCGCCGTGACGAGCCGGACTCGGTTCACCAGATGCGCGTGGCCACCCGGCGGCTGCGCAGCACGCTGAAGTCCTTCGGCCAGGTGCTGCGCGCCGAGGACTGTGAACGGGTGGGTGACGAGCTGAAGTGGCTCGGCGGCGTGCTTGGCGCCGCGCGGGACGCCGAGGTCCTGGCCGGGCGCGTGCAGGCCGGCCTGGACCGGCTGCCGCCGGAACTGGTCCTGGGGCCGGTGCAGGCCCGGATCCGGGCTCACTTCGCGCCGGCCGAGGCCGGTGCCCGCGCTGCCGTCATCGAGGCCCTGGACAGCGACCGCTACCTGGCCCTGCTCGACACGCTGGACACGCTGCTCATCGACCCGCCGCTGACGCCGGCCGCGGGCAGGCCGGCGTCCGACGTCGTGCCGGCGGCGGTGCGGCGCG
>JASHPR010000219.1 GCA_030038015.1 Streptosporangiaceae bacterium | reverse complement strand
CGGCCCCTCCGCCGCCGGGCGGCGCGGTGCGATCCGGAGCGCGGTCGCGATCTCCGCGGGCAGCCGGCCTGCCAGGCCGCTGCGGTTGATGAGTGCGTCGACGCCGGTTCGCTGGGCGGCGCGCAGCGGCGCGACCGCCACCCGGAGCCGGCGCGGGTAAGGGAACAGCTGGAAGATGGCTGCCCGGACGGCCCGGTCCCGCAGCGACCGGGGAGGCAGCGGGGCTGCGCCGGCCGGCCGGGCCCGGTCCTCCTCGGCCCAGCCGCGCGCGGCCTCGATCAGCCGGTCGTAGCGGACACCCGACGGACATGCGGTGACGCAGGCCATGCAGCCCAGGCAGCGGTCAAGATGCGCCGCTGTGGCTGGGGTGGCGCCGGCCCCGTCGAGGATCTGGGTGATCAGGTGGATGCGTCCCCTCGGCGAATCCATCTCCTCGCCCCACAGCTGGTAGGTCGGGCAGGCGGGGAGGCAGAACCCGCAGTGCACGCAGTCGCTGGCCAGCGCGCGGAGCTCGCCCGAAGGATCGGCCGGGGTGCCGTGGCGATCGGCCGTCATCAGATCCCCCCGGCGAACCGGCCAGGAGCCATCCTGTGCCCGGGGTCGAACTGCTCCTTGACGGCACGCATCAGGCCGAGCGCGGGCACGGGGCCCCACAGGTCGACCGCGGTGCGGACCTCGGCCGGCGCGTGCAGCACCACGACACTGCCGCGGGAAGGCGGGCCGCCGGCCGGGAGGCCGGTCCCGCCACCCATCACGGCCGCGCGCAGGTCCAGCACCAGCGCCGCCACCGCGGCCGCGGCCGCACGCTCGTCCACCGCCGCATAGATCACGCCAGCCGCCGCGGAGCCGCTGATCGCCGGGTCAAGCCCGGCGGCCACGGAGGCGGCGTCCAGGGCGCTGAGCACCCTGGGGAGCTCGGCCGCCCAGAACGTGATCCTGATCACCGTGCCGCCCGCGGCGGCGGCCGCGCCGCGCCCCCACCAGGGCGGGGGACCAGGCGCCGCCACGGAACCCGGGCCGAGCAGCTCGGTCATGCGGGCGGACCGTTCGGCCACCCCCTCGGGGTCCCCTTCGAGCAGGACGCCGACGCTGATGGGTGCCTCGCGGGCCGGCCGCTCGATCTCGGCAGCAGACGGTGCCAGCGGCGAGCCTGCTGCGGCGGCGAGCGCCGCCAGCGCCGCGCCGGGGTCAGCGGCGTCCAGGGTGACGAACGAGGTCGCGCCGGGCAGCGGGTGCAGCCGGAACGCCGCTTCGGCGATCAGGCCCAGTGTCCCGTAAGAGCCTGCGAACAGCTTCGCGAGGTCGTAACCTGCCACGTTCTTGACCACCTTGCCGCCGGAAACGGCCACGGTCCCGTCCGCACGGACCACGGTGATCCCGATCACCAGGTCCCGCGGGGTGCCGTAACGCAGCCGCAGCGGCCCGGCCGCGCCCGTGGCGAGGACCCCGCCCACCGTCCCCGCACCGCCCGGCCCGGCCGCGCCGGCGGCCCCGGCGAAGGGCGATGGGGAGGCCGGTGCGGGGTCGAGCGCCAGCCGCTGGCCTGCCTCGGCGAGCACCGCGGCGAGGTGGTCCAGGCCGACCCCGGCCTGGACCCGCACCACCAGGTCACCGGAGGCGTGCTCGAGCACCCGGTTCATTCCCCGGGTATCGATCACCAGGTCGCAGCTTGCCGGGGGAAGGCCCCAGGCGAGCCTGGTGCCGTCCCCGCGAGGGACGGCCGTCAGGCCGAGGGCCGCCGCGGCCCCCAGCACGGAGGCGGCCTCGGCCAGGCCGGCGGGACGGGCCACGAACCGCGGCACGACCCCGGCGACCGCATCGGCCGGCCGGGCCTCCCTTACCTCGGCGCAGGCCTTGGCGAGCACGTCAGGCACGGCGCCAGCGGTCATGCCCGGCCGCCTGCCCTGCGTCCGCCTCGCATGTCAGAACTGCTCGAGCTGGCCCGAGGCGACCAGCGGGTGCGGCTCGCGCCGCACCCCGGGAACCTCGCCGCACAGCCGGGGCGTCGGGAAGATCTTGCCGGGATTGCACAGGCCGGCCGGGTCGAACGCGCACCGCAGCAACTGCATGGTGTCGAGGTCACCGGGGCCGAACATCTTCGGCATGTACCTGGACTTGTCCACGCCGACGCCATGCTCGCCGGTGATCGACCCGCCATGGGAGATGCACAGGTCCAGGATCGCGCCGGACACCTCCTCGGCGGCCGCCTTGGCGCCGGGCTTGGCGTCGTCGAACAGCACCAGCGGGTGCAGATTGCCATCGCCGGCGTGGAAGACGTTGGCGACCCGGATCCCCGATGCCGCGGACAGTTCGGCAATCCGGTCAAGCACCTCGGGCAGCGCCGTGCGCGGCACCACGCCGTCCTGCACGATGTAGGCGGGGCTGATCCGGCCGACGGCGGCGAAAGCGGACTTGCGCCCGGTCCAGATGGCCGTCCGCTCGGCCGCGTCGTGCGCCGCCCGGATCTCATAGGCGCCCTCCCGCTCACAGATGGCCCGTACCGCGGCGGTCTCCCTGGCCACGTCGCCTGCTGGCCCGTCCAGCTCGACGATCAGCACCGCGCCCGCGCCCTCCGGGTAACGGCAGGCCACGGCCGCCTCGGCCGCCTCGATGGCCAGCGCGTCCATCATCTCGATCGCGCCGGGCAGGATGCCGGAGCCGATGATCGCGGACACCGCCGCGCCGCCAGCCCCCATGGTCCGGAACGCCGCCAGCAGGGTGGTCACCGACTCAGGGATCCTGGTCAGCTTCACGATGATCTTAGTGACGATGCCGAGCGTGCCCTCAGACCCGATGAACGCGCCCACGAGGTCATAGCCGGGCGCCGCGCCGGTGCCGTCGCCGAGCCAGGTCAGCTCCCCGTCCGGCGTCACCACCTGCAGGCCGGACACGTGATGCACCGTGAAGCCGTGCTTGAGGCAGTGCGCCCCGCCGGAGTTCTCCGCCACGTTGCCGCCGACCGAGCAGACCACCTGGCTGGATGGGTCGGGCGCGTAGAACAGGCCGAACGGCTCCGCAGCCTTGCTCACGGCGAGGTTGGTCACCCCGGGCTCGACGATCGCCCGCCGGCTGTGCTGGTCAATCGCGATGACGCGGCGCATCTTCGAGGTGACGATCAGCACGCCATCCGCGCGGGGCAGGGCGCCGCCGGACAGGCCGGTGCCCGAACCGCGGGCCACGAAGGGGATCCTCGCCTTCGCGCAGGCAGCGACGATCGCGGCCACTTGCTCGGCGGTGGCCGGCAGCACGACCAGGCCAGGCGAGCAGCGGTGCGCTGTGAGCCCGTCACATTCGTAGGTCGCCAGCTCCGCAGGATCGGTCAGCACGCCGTCCGGCCCGCAGATCTGCCTCATTCGGGGGATCAGCGCGCCAAGCGCTGCACCAGGCCCGGCCGTGGCCCGGGTAGCCTGCACGGTCATCTGTCTCGCCTCCAGCCCTGGTCCCGTCCACCAAGCCTGCGCCACCGCGACCGGGTTTGCCAATCTGCCGGGTTCCCGGCGCGCACGGGCAGCGGGGGCCGCCCGGCGAAGATGCTCACTCGATGACCCGCCGGGCAGCATCATTGTGGAACTCACCGGCCGGAACTGCGCAACGCGATCTCCGTGATGGTGTCCGAGCTGGCGATGAATGCGGTCCGGCATGCGGGCACGGTCAGGGCATGCGCTCGTATGCCGGTATGGTCAGGAACTCGGCGTAGTCATCGGCCAGGGCGACCTCCTTGAACAGGGCCACGGCCTGCTCGAACCTGGCCGCGTCGAACGCGGCGCCGTACTGCTCCCTGATCGTGGCGAGTTCCTCGCCGATGATCTGCTCGACCAGGCCGACGGTGACCTGCTGTCCCTCGGCCAGGGTCACGTCGTTGTGCAGCCACTGCCACACCTGCGAGCGGGATATCTCCGCGGTCGCCGCGTCCTCCATCAGGTTGAAGATGGCCACCGCCCCGGTGCCAGCCAGCCAGCTGGCCAGGTACTGCAGGCCCACACTGATGTTGTTGCGCAGCCCCGCCTCCGTGATCAGGCCCGGCGTCTTGGCCACCGCCAGCAGGTCGGCCGCGCTGACCTCGACGTCGTCGCGCAGCTTGTCCAGCTGGTTGGGCCGGTCACCGAGCACGCCGTCGAACACTTCCTGGCAGACCGGCACCAGGTCGGGGTGGGCGACCCAGGAGCCGTCGAAGCCGTCACCGGACTCGCGGGTCTTGTCCTCGCGCACCTTGGCCAGCGCCTTCGCGTTGACCTCCGGGTCCCGGCGGCTGGGGATGAAGGCAGCCATGCCGCCCATCGCGTGCGCGCCCCGGCCGTGGCACGTCTTGACCAGAAGCTCGGTGTAGGCGCGCATGAACGGGGCGGTCATCGTCACGGCGTTGCGCTCCGGCAGCAGGAACTCGCGGCCCCGGGTGCGGAACTTCTTGATGATGCTGAACAGGTAGTCCCAGCGTCCCGCGTTCAGCCCCGCGCTGTGCTCCCGCAGCTCGTAGAGGATCTCTTCCATCTCGAACGCCGCCGGGATCGTCTCGATCAGGACCGTCGCCCTGATCGTTCCGCGAGGGATGCCCAGCAGGTCCTGGGCCAGGTTGAAGGCGTCGTTCCAGAGCCGCGCCTCAAGGTGGCTCTCGATCTTGGCCAGGTAGAAGTAGGGGCCCTTGCCCTTGTCCAGCTGGCGCCGCGCGCAGTGCGTGAAGTACAGCGCGAAGTCGAACAGGCTGCCGGAGACGCGCTGGCCGTCGACCAGCAGGTGCTTCTCGTCCAGGTGCCAGCCGCGCGGCCGGACCACCACCGTGGCGAGCTCGTCGTCCGGCCGGAGCTGGTATGACTTGCCGTCTTCGCTGACGAAGTCGATCTTCCGGTCCAGCGCGTCCTTCAGGTTGAGCTGGCCGGTGATCATGTTGTCCCACAGCGGGGTGTTCGCGTCCTCGAAGTCGGCGAGCCATACCCGTGCGCCCGAGTTGAGCGCGTTGACCGCCATCTTCTTGTCGGTGGGCCCGGTGATCTCCACCCGGCGGTCGACCAGGCCTGGCGCCGGGGGCGCCACGCGCCAGGACGCGTCCTCCCTGATGTGCCGGGTCTCCGGCAGGAAGTCCGGCATCGCTCCGGCGATGATTTCCTGCTGGCGCCGGGACCGTGCGGCGAGCAGCTCGGCGCGGCGCGAGCCGAGCTCCCGCTGCAGGACCGCCACCAGCGCCAGCGCCTCGCCGGTGAGGATCTCGTCGTACCTGTCACCGGCGGGGCCGGTGATCTCGACGCCCTCGGTGTTTGCCACGCCTGGCTCCTTCATGGTCGCTGCCAACAGGTTCCGGCAGGGTAGCCCGGCCGCGACCTCGACGCTAGCCGCCCCCTGGCGGGAAGGTCAAAGGCCCACGCGGTGCGCCCCGGCCGGGCGGCGAGGGGCGGAGCCCGTTCGGGTCACATCTGCGGCCCGCCGAGCGTTAACACTTCCAGACGGCGCTTAACCAGATGAACACGGGCCCGCGCCGTGGGACCATCGTGACGACCAGGGTCGGCGGTGGCCGGCCCCGAACTTCCCCTTGGAGGAAGATGTCCCTGCCATTGAGCAGCACACCCGCGAGCCACATCAGCGCCGCGCCAGACGAGCCCGATGACGTGGGCCAGCTGGAGCTGGAGGATAGGCATGCGCTGCGCCGGGTCGCCGGGCTGTCCACCGAACTCCAGGACGTCACCGAGGTCGAGTACCGCGAGCTGCGGCTGGAGCGCGTGGTGCTGATGGGGGTCTGGACGGATGGAACACTCGCCGAGGCGGAGAACTCGCTGCGCGAGCTGTCCCGGCTGGCCGAGACCGCGGGCTCGCAGGTCCTGGACGGCCTCATCCAGCGGCGCAGCCGCCCGGACTCGGCGACCTACGTGGGCGCGGGCAAGGCGGCCGAGCTCGCTGCCCTGGTGGCATCGTCGGACGCGGACACGGTGATCTGCGACGGCGAGCTCACCCCCGGCCAGCTGCGCAGGCTGGAGGGCATCGTGCGGGTCAAGGTCATTGACCGGACCGCCCTGATCCTGGACATTTTCGCCCAGCACGCCCGCAGCAAAGAAGGCAAGGCCCAGGTCGAGCTCGCCCAGCTGCAGTACATGCTGCCCAGGCTCCGCGGCTGGGGCGAGTCGCTGTCCCGGCAGGCCGGGGGCAGGGTCGCCGGGGGCGGCGGGATCGGAGCCCGCGGGCCTGGCGAGACGAAGATCGAGACGGATCGCCGCAGGATCCGGGCGCGGATGACCAAGCTGCGGCGCGAGGTCGCCGAGATGTCTGTCGGGCGCCAGGTGCAGCGCGGGCAGCGCCGCAGGCGGGAGGTCCCCTCGGTCGCGATCGCCGGATACACCAATGCGGGGAAGTCAAGCCTGCTCAACCGGCTGACCGGGGCACAGGTGCTGGTGGACGACTCCCTGTTCGCGACCCTCGACCCCGCCGTCCGGCGTGCCCGCACCCCGGCCGGGCGGCCGTTCACGCTGACCGACACGGTCGGTTTCGTCCGCCATCTGCCGCACCAGCTCGTCGACGCCTTCCGGTCCACGCTGGAGGAGGTCGCCGAGGCAGACCTGATCCTCCACGTCGTCGACGGCTCGGACGCCGACCCGCGCGCCCAGATCGCCGCCGTGCGCGAGGTGCTCGGCGAGATCGGCGCTGGCGACGTGCCCGAGATCGTCGTGATCAACAAGGCCGACCAGGCCGACCCGATCGAGGTCGAGGGGCTGCGGCTGGCCGAGCGGGGAGCGGTGGTGGTGTCCGCGCGCACCGGAGCCGGGATCGATGAGCTCCTGGGCGAGGTCGAGCGGCTGCTCCCGCGGCACGATCAGGAAGTGATCGTCACGGTCCCCTACGACAGGGGCGACCTGGTCTCGCGGGCGCACCGCGAGGGCGAGGTGCTGGCCGTCCGGCACGGGCAGGACGGGACCGAGCTGACCGCCCGCGTGCCGCCGGGCCTGGCGGCGGAGCTTGGCCGGCTGGCAGCGGCATCAAGGTGACATTTCCGGTTTTCGGCGCGGCGGATCGCCGGCGACGCTAATACCCGTACTTGCCGCATATGGGATGCAATCCTCTGCGGCTCTTATATGGCAATTGCCGCGCAATTACGTGGCGGGAGTTCGTGCGCGCCGGCCGGAGCGGAATTCGGTGCCGGACATTCTTGTCCCATGGCCGGGCCGCGATGCGGCCCGGCGGGCGATGCAGAACCGGCGGACGGCGATGCGGCATAGGCGGGCGCGCCCAGGGCTGCGGCTTGGCGTTTTCGCGGCGGCCGCCTGGCCGCGGGAACCGCGCCAGCGAACTGGCCCAGGAGAGCAGCCCGGCGGGCATTGGGAGGCGGACTGCGCTCCCTGTGCAGGTCAGGTGCGCGGGCCGGGCTGCGGGGCGGGCCGGTCCTGCCACTGGGCAGGAGTGTCCGGCCAGGTCCGTCGGCCGGCGGGCGGCCGGCGCGGCCCGCAGCGTGAGCGGCTTGCGGGATGGCCCGGCAGCGCCGCCGGCACCGGACACTCCGCGCAGGCGGAAGAGCACGCAGTGTTTTTGACCCGCCATTCAGCCCCGGCAATCTGCGCGCGCCCCTGTACAACCGCCCTCTTGTGCAATAGCGTGACTCAACCGATATTGTTGGCTGACGTATCCGCTGGGTTCTGTACGAGACCCTTCTCCCTCGGGAGTGTCAGTCGGTGCAGCAGCACCGGGCACGAACCGTAGCAGGTGACCGCTGATGGCCAACCGGATCATCGCCCGGGGCGCATTCGCGCAGGGGGGCGCCGGACGATGACTGTTCGCCTGCTCACAAACATCGGCCGGCTGTGGACCGGGTCTGAGGTCTGGAGCAATGCGGCTATTTTGGCGTACGATGACCGTATTGCATGGGTTGGCCCGGCATCGGAACTCCCTGGCAGCATTCCCGGCGTGATCGAGGACATCGTGGACGTCGATCACGTCGAGAACCTCGGTGGCGGGCTGGTCACGCCCGGCCTCATCGACGCGCACACGCACCCGGTCTACGCGGGCAACCGGTATGCCGAGATCGCAATGCGGTCGGGCGGCTCCACGGCCACGGAGATCGCAGCCGCTGGCGGCGGGATAGCCTCCACGGTCACGGTCACCCGGGGGACCGATCCCTGGACGCTCTGTGATGCGGTGCGGGCCCGGCTGCGCAGCTGGATGCTGGGCGGCACCACGACCATCGAGGCGAAGACCGGCTACCACCTGACCAGGGACGGGGAACTGGCGGACATCCGCCTGCTGCGATCGCTCGAGGGCGAGAACGGCGTCCCGCGGGTGCACGCGACGTTCCTCGCCGCGAATGCCGTGCCGCCCGAGTACTTCGGCCGCCGCCACGACTACATCGACGCGGTCAGCAGCTGGTGTGCCGATGCGGCCGCGGCCGGTGCCGACAGCGTGGACGTCTACTGCGATGACGGGCGCTTCACCGAGCGGGAGGCACGCTGGGTGCTCAACGCCGGCCGGGCAGCGGGCCTGCTGCCCCGGCTGCACGCATGCGGTGACCCGCGCAACGGAGCCGCCAGGCTGGCGGCCGAGATGGGCTGCGCGTCGGCAGACCTGCTGAACGAGGCGGACGAGAAGGATGTCACGGCGCTTGCCCGCGCGGGCGTGGCCGCCGTGGTCTGCCCGGCCACCTCGCTGGAGACAGGCAGGACCCCGCCGGTTCGCAGCCTGCTCGACAAGGGCGTGGCGGTCGCGCTGGGGTCAGACCACTCGCCCGGCGGGGTCGGGATCACATCCATGCCGCTCGTGATCGCGCTGGCGGTGGCGCATTTCGGCATGAGCGTCACCGAGGCGCTGCGCGCGGCGACCATCGGCGGCGCGCAGGCTCTCCGCGCGCCCGATCGCGGCGCGATGGTCCGCGGCAGGTTCGCGGACATCGTCGCCTGGGACGCCGATCACGAAGGCGCCTTCGCCTGGGCCTACGGTCTCAGGCCGCTCCGCGTGTGGCGGGGCGGCGAGCCGGTGGCCGGCTGAGCCAGGCGTTCATGGCATGCTGCGAGCATGGCTCCTGACGGGAATGCCGCGGCGCCGGTGACGGTGATCGTCGGGGACGAGGAACTGCTGGTCGAGCGCGCGGTGCTGGCCGTGACAGCCCAGGCGGGCGCGGACCCGGCCGGCCCGCCGGACGTGCACGACGTGCGCGCCGCGGACCTGCGGCCAGGCGACCTGCCGGCCATCGCGGCACCGTCCCTTTTCGGCGGCCGCAGCCTGGTCATCGTCAGGTCGGCCCAGGACGCCACCAAGGACGTCGCCGCGGAACTGGCCCGCCATGTGGCTGACCCGCCGCCGGACGTCCTGCTGGTCCTCACGCATTCCGGCGGGGCGAGGAACAAGTCGCTGCTGGCCGGCCAGGGAGTCAGGCGGATCGACTGCCCGGCGGTCAAGCGCTTCGGTGAGCGGCTCGATTTCCTGCGCGCCGAGTTCGGCCGGGCTGGCCGGAAGGCAGACGACGGGGGCCTGCGCGCGCTGCTCGACGCGGTCGGGACCGACCTGCGTGAACTGGCCGCGGCGTGCAGCCAGCTCGCGTCCGACACCACCGGTGTGATCAGCCAGGACGTGGTCGCGCGGTACTACAGGGGCCGGGCGGAGGCGACCGGGTTCACCGTCGCCGACCGCGCGGTCGAGGGGAAGCTGGGTGAGGCGCTTTCCCAGCTGCGCTGGGCCCTGGCCACCGGGGTCTCGCCGGTGCTGATCACCAGCGCCCTCGCTCAGGGGGTCAGGGCGCTTGGCCGGGTCGGAACCGCGGCGCGGGTGCGGAGCGCGGATGCGCTGGCGGCCGAGCTCGGCATGCCGCCGTGGAAGGTTGACCGGGTGCGCCAGCAGCTCAGGGGGTGGACGGCCGAGGGCGTGGCGCGCGCGCACGCCGCCGTGGCGCGGGCGGATGCCCAGGTGAAGGGGGAGGGTGCGAGCCCGGGTTATGCGCTGGAGCGTGCAATCGCCGAGATCGTGGCCTGCCGCTCTGAGAGCTGACCCGGCCGGGCCCGGGAGGCCGCCCGCGGCCGCACCCGGAGCCGGCCGCCGTCAGGTGACGTTGAGCTCCGCGGCGCGCTTGGAGATCGCCGACTTGCGGTTGGCCGCCTGGTTCTTGTGAATGACGCCCTTGCTGGCCGCCTTGTCCAGCTTGACGAAGGCCTCGCGCAGGGCCTGCGCCGTCTTCTCCTGGTCGCCGGCGTCCGCTGCCTCGCGGAAGTGCCGCACGTACGTCTTCAGCTCCGACTTGACGGCCTTGTTGCGCTGGCGCGCCTTCTCGTTCTGCTTGTTGCGCTTGATCTGGGACTTGATATTCGCCACGCGTGTGCCTCGCTAGGGTTCTGGTCAGGTCGATCGGATATGCCCGCGGCGACGGAACCGCGGCGCCGCACCCGGCAGACACTGCGGGCAGGCGGGCAGCCGGATGCCAAGGATATAGGAGATCACGCCGGCCGCTCAAACCGGAACGGACGACCGGCGCCGCGGCCATCCATGATCGCGGAGGATTTGGTGCGCTATCCGGCCACAATCCTCCGTGATCATGAATCCGAACCGGGGAGCGCACCGATGGCCGTGCCCGCGTGTGGCCGGCGCTGTCCGCGCCCGGGCTGACCGGCGGGGCGGTGCTGCCGGTGCCCGCATCGGGCCCGGCTGCTGGCGTCGGCATGGCCCCTGGCGTGCAACCATAGACCGTGCCACCCACCACCCAGCCGCGAGCGGCCCAGCCGGCGATGCCCGAGCCTGGCCGCACCGATCAGGCGTTGATCCGCAATTTCTGCATCATCGCCCACATCGATCACGGCAAGTCGACGCTCGCCGACCGGATGCTCCAGCTGACCGGTGTGGTGGGGGAACGGGAGATGCGTGCGCAGTACCTCGACCGGATGGACATCGAGCGCGAGCGCGGCATCACGATCAAGAGCCAGGCGGTCAGGCTCCCGTGGCGGGGCGCGGACGGCCGGCCCTACGTGCTGAACCTCATCGACACCCCGGGGCACGTCGACTTCTCCTACGAGGTGTCCCGCTCGCTGGCCGCCTGTGAGGGCGCCGTGCTGCTGGTGGACGCCGCCCAGGGCATCGAGGCGCAGACCCTGGCCAACCTGTACCTGGCGCTCGGTGCCGACCTGCACGTGATCCCGGTGCTGAACAAGATCGACTTGCCGGCCGCCGAGCCCGACAGATACGCGGCCGAGCTCGCCGGGATCATCGGCTGCGGCCCTGCCGACGTGCTGCGGGTCTCGGCCAAGACCGGCGAGGGCGTGCGCGACCTGCTCAACGCGATCGTGGAGCAGGTCCCCGCGCCGGGCGGGAACCTCGAGGCGCCGGCGCGGGCCATGATCTTCGACTCGGTCTACGACACCTACCGCGGCGTGGTCACCTACGTGCGCGTGGTCGACGGCCGCCTGTCCCGGCGCGAGAAGACGCTGATGATGTCGACCAAGGCGGTGCACGAGACCCTCGAGGTCGGCGTGATCTCGCCGGAGCCCGTCCCGTCCGACGGGCTGGCCGCCGGCGAGGTGGGCTACCTGATCACTGGTGTGAAGGACGTGCGCCAGGCGCGCGTCGGCGACACCGTGACCAGCGCCAGCAGGCCCGCGCTGGAGCCGCTGCCCGGCTACGAGCACCCCAGGCCGATGGTGTTCTCCGGGCTGTACCCGGTGGACGGGGACGACTACCCCGAGCTCCGCGACGCGCTGGACAAGCTCCGGCTGAACGACGCCTCGCTGGTCTACGAGCCGGAAACCTCGACCGCGCTCGGGTTCGGCTTCCGCTGCGGGTTCCTCGGCCTGCTGCACATGGACATCGTCAGGGAGCGGCTGGAGCGGGAGTTCGATCTGACGCTGATCTCGACCGCCCCGAACGTCGTCTACCGGGTTGTGCTCGAGTCGGGCGCCGAGCTGACCGTCACCAACCCCAGCGAGTTCCCCGACGGCAAGATCAGCCAGGTCTTCGAGCCCGTGGTGCGGGCCACGGTGCTGGTCCCCAGTGACTACATCGGCACGATCATGGAGCTGTGCCAGGCCAGGCGGGGCACGCTGCTGGGGATGGACTACCTGTCCGCCGACCGGGTGGAGATCCGCTACACGATGCCGCTGGCCGAGATCATCTTCGGCTTCTTCGACCAGCTGAAGTCGCGCAGCCGCGGCTACGCGTCGCTGGACTACGAGCCAGCCGGCGAGCAGGAAGCCGATCTGGTGAAGGTCGACATCCTGCTGCAGGGCCAGCCCGTCGACGCGTTCAGCCAGATCGTGCACCGGGAGAAGGCCCGCGACTACGGCCTGGCGATGACCGCGAGGCTGAAGGAGCTGATCCCCAGGCAGCAGTTCGAGGTGCCGATCCAGGCGGCCATCGGCTCGCGGGTCATCGCCAGGGAGAACATCAGGGCGATGCGCAAGGACGTGCTGGCCAAGTGCTACGGGGGCGACATCACCCGCAAGCGCAAGCTGCTGGAGCGGCAGAAGGAGGGCAAGCGCCGGATGAAGGTCATCGGGCGGGTGGAGGTGCCCCAGGAGGCCTTCGTCGCGGCCCTGTCCACCGACCAGGGCCCGGATCGCAAGCGCTGACCGGTGCCCGGCAGGTCACCCGCGCACCGCGGCGATGAAGCCCACGACCGCGAGCACCAGCAGCAGCGCCAGCACGACCACGCTCCAGCCCAGCACGAGCCCGGCGGTTGCCAGGCCTTTGCCCGCCTCGCCGGTGCGGCGGATCTCCCGGCGCGCCATGTGCCCGAGCACGATCGCCGGGATCGTGGTCAGGAAGCCGGTGAAGGGCTGGCCCAGGCCGCACAGCAGCGCGACCACGGCGAGCGTGTTGGTCCCGGCCTGGGTGCCCGGCGGCTGGGCCAGCTGCCCGCCGGGAAGGTCGGCGGTGATGGTGGCCAGGTCGGCCTGCGTGCTCGCGGCCAGGGCCCGGCCGACCCTGGCGTCGTACTCCTCCTTGGTCAGCCTGCCCTCGGCGTAGCCGGCCTTGAGCACGTCAACGGCGCGCTCCCGGTCCGCGGTCGACGCACGCAGGTGGCCCTCGCCGTAGGCGGGCATCCCGTATCCCGGCCCTGCCGCCATCGCTGCCTCCAGCATCCCCGATACAGCCACCCTAACTCCGGCCGGCGGCGGCGGGCGCCGCGCGGCCGGTTCGCCCGCCGGCCGGCCAGCGGCTACCGTGCGGGTGTGTCCCCAGGCCCGCCGCCAGACGGCGCACCGGTCCCCGCCGACGGCGCGCTGCCGCCCGCTGCCCTGGCCGGCCTTGGCCAGCGCCCGTTCGGCGTCTACGTGCACGTGCCGTTCTGCCTGACCAGGTGCGGCTACTGCGACTTCAACACCTACACCGCCGCCGAGCTTGGGCCGGGTGCCACCAGGGAGTCCTACGCGGGCCTGGCCATCGAGGAGGTCCGGCTGGCGCGGAAGGCGCTCGGCGTCGCCGCCGGGCCGGCGGCGACCGTGTTCTTCGGCGGCGGGACGCCCACGCTGCTGCCGCCGGCCGATCTCGCCGCGATCCTGGACGCGATCGACGGCGAGTTCGGGCTCGCGCCCGGCGCCGAGGTGACCGCCGAGGCGAACCCGGAGACCATCGACCAGCGGTCCCTGGCCGAACTGCGGCGGAGTGGCTTCACCCGGATCTCGATCGGCATGCAGAGCGCGGTCAGCCGGGTGCTCACCGTTCTCGACCGGAAGCATGCGGCCGGGCGGCCGGGAAAGTGCGTGGCGTGGGCGCGCTCTGCGGGGTTCGAGCATGTCAGCCTGGACCTGATCTACGGGACCCCGGGGGAGAGCGACGACGACTGGGTCCGCTCGCTGGAGAGCGCCGTGTCCGCGGGGCCCGACCACATCTCGGCCTATGCGCTGATCGTGGAGGAAGGCACCAGGCTGGCCGCCAGGATCGGCAGGGGCCAGCTTCCCGGGCCGGACGATGACGTGATGGCCGACCGGTACCTGGCCGCCGACGAACTGCTCTCCGCGGCGGGGCTGCGCTGGTACGAGATCTCCAACTGGGCGGCGGCCGGCGCGGCCTGCCGGCACAACCTGCTGTACTGGACCGGCGGTGACTGGTGGGGCATCGGCCCCGGAGCGCACGGCCACGTGGGCGGGACCCGGTGGTGGAACGTCCGGCACCCCGCCGCCTACGCGGCCAGGATCGCGGCGGGCGTGAGCCCGGGGCAGGCCCGCGAGGTGCTGACCGCCGCGGAGCGCCGGACAGAGCGGATCATGCTGCTGACCAGGCTGGCGGCTGGCTGCCCGCTGGGCGAGCTCACGCCGGCCGGACGGGCCGCCGCGGCGGCAGCCGCCGCGGACGGGCTGGCCGAGCCCGCGGCGCACGCGCAGGGACGGGTGGTCCTGACGCCGTCCGGCAGGCTGCTGGCCGATGCGGTGATCCGCGGCCTGACCGATTGACTGCCTGAACGGGCCGTGCCGCGCCAGCCTGGCGCCGAAGCCCTAGTGCACGATCGACGCGCAGAGCCAGCCGGGGATCAGGTAGTAATCGCCCCGGTTCGCCCGGGACGCGGCGACTATCACGAAGGCCAGCGTGGTCAGCCACAGCGCGACGGCCAGCGGCACCACGATGACGAGGGCCACCACGACGCTGTCCAGGGCCAGCATGGCGAACAGGATCAGCGCGCACACCGTGTACAGGAGCGCGGTGACCGACAGGTTGAGCGCCTGAGCCGAGTGGCTGCGCACGTAGCCCGACCCCCGCCTCCTGACCAGGTAGATGGCCAGCGGGATCAGCGGCCCGAGGAACGGCACGCCCAGGTAGCTGAGCGTGGCCAGGCGCTCGTCACCCGGGCCGGCCGTGACGGGCCGGCCCGCCGCGGCGCCGGGTTCCTCCGCCCTGGCCGGGGGCTGCTGCGCGGATCCGGCAGCGGGGCG
>JASHPR010000218.1 GCA_030038015.1 Streptosporangiaceae bacterium | reverse complement strand
GACGGCATGAGATCCCGGCTGGTGATGCTGGCGGCCGTGGGGGTCGTCGTGGCGGCCGTGGCCTACGTGATCATCCGCTTCGCGCCGCAGCCTTCCAGCCCGGTTAGCGCGCATGCATCGCTGCCCACCGAACCGGCCTCTTATCTAGGCGTCTACGAGAACGGGCCACCGCACAGGTACGCGCCGGTCGCGGAGTTCACGAACGCGGTGGGCAGGCACCCGAACCTCGTCGGCTACTACAGCGGCTGGGGGGAGAGCTTCGCCACGTCCTTCGTGGACACGGTGCGCGGGCACGGCGCCGTGACCATCATGCAGTGGGATCCCACCGGCGCCCCGATTGCGAGGATCGCCGCCGGCGGCTACGACCGGTACCTGCGCTCATTCGCCGACAGCGTCAGGGACTTCGGCCAGCCGGTGGTGATCGGCTTCGGGCACGAGATGAACGCCCGCTGGTACTCGTGGGGCTACGGCCGCGTGCCGCCGTCCACGTTCATCGCGGCCTGGCGGCACATCGTGACGGTATTCCGCGACCAGGGCGCCGACAACGTCACCTGGCTGTGGACGATCAACGCTGACCTGCCCACGACCGGGCCGATCGCCTCCTGGTGGCCCGGCGCTGGCTACGTGACCTGGGTCGGCATCGACGGGTATTACTACCTGCCGGCGAACAACTTCGCCAGCGTCTTCGGCAAGACGATCAGCCAGGTGCGGGCCATCACCAGCAAGCCGCTGCTGCTGTCCGAGACCGCGGTCGGGCCGCGCGCCGGCCAGGCTGCCAAGATCCCCAACCTGTTCGCCGGCATGCGCGAGTACGGCACGCTCGGGCTCGTGTGGTTCGACATAGACCAGGACAACGGGCTGTACCACCAGGACTGGCGCATCGAGAAGAGCCCCGCGGCCCAGGCGGCGTTCCGGGCCGGCGTGCGGCGGATGGACCTCGCGCACCCCTGACCGGCCCTTAAGCGCGGCTGCGCCACAAGGTCTCGCTGGGGTCTTCGCGTAACGCCGGAGCCCGGTCGCGCTCGCCGGCCGGGCCGTTGCCGCCGTCGGTGCCCCCCGCCTCCGTGACACCGTTGCTCCGGCGCTCAGCCCATGCCGGACGGTACGGAAGAAGCCGCAGGCGGGGCCGCGCGGCCGCCAGCCGCTGGAGCACCGAGCGGGCCAGCGACTCGCCGGCCGGCTGGACCAGCAGCACGGCCCCGAGGATCAGGGCGGCCACGATCTCGTCCATCCAGTAGTGGTTGGCGGTCACGACGACGGCGAGCGTGGTCGCCACGGGATACAGCAGCGCCAGCCACCGCCACGGGGACCGCGCCGCCGAGATGACCATGATCGCGACCAGGATGGCCCAGCCGACGTGCACCGACGGCATCGCGCCCAGCTGGTCGGGGTTGAACCCGGCGGTCGCCTGGTAGACGGACTGGTGATACAGCACGGCGGTATCCACCATCCCGGTGCCGGGCAGCATGCGCGGCGGCGCGACCGGGACCAGCTCGACCAGCAGGCACGCGCCGGTGAAGGCCGCCAGCGTGGTCCTCCGGCGGATGTAGATGTCCCGGTGCCAGATGAACAGCCAGATCAGGGAGGCGATGAGCACTGGGAAGTGCAGCACGTCGTAGTACAAGTTGAACGCCTGGACGACCAGCGGGTGGGGCAGGAACAGCCGCTGCACGGCCGTCTCGCTGGGCAGGCGCAGATCCCGCTCGAGATGCCAGATCCAGCGCCCGCGGGCCAGCGCGCCGCCCGGTCCCATGACCGTGAAGGAGCCAGCGAACTGCCACAGCGCGAACAGCCCGAAGACCAGCGCGCTCTCCCGGATGAACGTGGTGACACCGGCCAGCCTCGGACGCCGGGCCAGCCCCAGCGCGGCCGCCGCGGCGGCGAGGCAGCAGGTCACGATCGCGGCCTGCTGCCAGGACAGCTCAAGGTTCGGCACGCGCGGGCGATCCTTCTGCGCGCGCCAGCCAGGCATCAGCGCGGATGCACGGTTCATCCGGAGGCTGCTTGTGGTTCATGTAGAGCAGCGTACGATCACCCTCGGACGGCGCACCCGTGCGTGGAGGAGAATCGCTGGAATGCGGTGGACGGACCTGCCAGCGGAACGCGGGCCAGCCGACGCCGGCGCATCCGCCTTATCCCGCGGCGAGTGGGAGGACCTGAGACGGCGGCTGGAGCGGCTCCCGCCCGGCCATCCCTCGCACCCAGACGGCGCGGCCGAGGCGCGGGCCGGGGAGGACAGCGGCTCGCCCGGCACGCCGGACCAGCTCGACCCGGATCCCGACGGTGGCGGGCAGGCAGCCCCCGGGGAGGGCCACGGGCGGCCCGCGGGAAAGGCGGGCCGGGCCAGGCCGGGCAGCCACGGTGACCTCCCCGGGCCGGGCGCGCGCGAGCCGTACCGGCCCTGGTTCACCGCCGGCGAACCGCCGGAGCCCTGGTTCGCCGCGGATCCGGATTAAGCCGGCCATCGCGGATCCGGATTAAGCCACGCAAATCCAGATTGAGTCAGGCCGACCGCGGATGCGGATTAAACCGGCCATCCCGGATCTGGACACGCCACCGGCGGATCCGGATTAGGCCGGGCCCACCTGGCCGTTCGGGCTGCGTTCGCGGCTGAGCGTAGCCGGGTCGGGCTCCTGCCGGGGCAGCGACACCTCCGCGGCGATGTCGGCGCCGAGCCGGACGGTGTCACCGTCGGCCAGGCGCACAGTGGTCCCAGGGAGCACCCGGTCACCGTTGACGAACGTCCCGTTGGTGGAGTGCTCGTCACGGATCGTGGCGTGCCCCGCGTCATCGACCGTGACCGTGGCGTGCCGCCTCGAGACGTTGTCGAACTGGGCGAAGGCTGCCGCGACCAGGGATTCCGCCGGGTCGCGGCCGAGCAGCAGGGAGGTGCCGGCCGGCACTTCCACGTTGCCCGTCGGGAACGCGAGCCTGAGCACGGTGGGGGAGATCGAGCCCGTCGTCTCCTCGTGCCTCAGGTACTCCTGCATCACGGTCGCCACGGCCGGGGCATCCTCGTCCGGGTGGCTCCGCGGCAGGTTGGCGCCGCAGGTGAAGCAGATGATGTCGTCCGGCTTGACTTCAGCAGCGCAGGCGGGGCAAGTCAAGGCCACCATCGGCGTCCCTCCAGGACAGCTATCTGATCTCGGTAACAGCCGGCTATCTGATCTCGGTAACAGCCGGCACGCACGAGAGCGTAACGCGCGGCGCCGGGTACCCGGGCAACCGGCCTCGCAGACGGGCCCCGGCGGCTGTCCTGGCTCCTTACCACCTGGTGCCCCGCCATAGCATCGCTGGCAGCGGGGGAGATGGCAGGTACACGCCAGCATCTGCGAAGGGGAGAGAATGATCAGCTACCTGCTGAGTGACGAGCACGAGGAGCTGCGGCTGACCGTCGCCGAGTTCGCGCGCGACGTGGTCGCACCGGTGATCGCCGGCTTCTACGAGCGCCGCGAGTTCCCCTACGACATCGTCGCGCGGATGGGCAAGCTGGGCCTGTTCGGCCTGCCGTTCCCCGAGGAGCACGGCGGGATGGGCGGCGACTTCTTCGCCCTGTGCCTCGCGCTCCACGAGCTCGCCAGGGTGGACTCCTCGGTGGCCATCACCCTGGAGGCGGGGGTGGCGCTCGGCGCGATGCCGATCTACCTGTTCGGCGACGCGGAGCAGCGCGCCCGCTGGCTGCCCGACCTCTGCCGGGGGGAGCGGCTGGCGGCGTTCGGCCTGACGGAGCCTGGGGGCGGATCGGACATACCGGGCGGCATGCGGACGACCGCACGGCTGGCCCGGGGGGCTGGCGAAGGCGAGCGGGAGTGGGTGATCGACGGGTCGAAAGCGTTCATCACCAACGCGGGCACGGCGATCACATCCCTGGTCACGGTGCTGGCGATCACCGGCGGCTCGGACGGCCGCCGGGAGATCTCCTCGATCATCGTGCCGTCGGGCACCCCGGGTTTCACCGTCGGGCCCGAGTACTCGAAGGTCGGATGGTGCGCCTCGGACACCAGGGAGCTCGCGTTCGCCTCGTGCCGGGTGCCAGAGGCCAACCTGCTCGGGGAGCGGGGCCGGGGCTACGCCCAGTTCCTGCAGATCCTGGACGACGGGCGGGTCGCGATCGCCGCGCTGTCCGCCGGGCTCGCCCAGGGCTGCGTCGACGAGTGCCTGCGGTACGCCGGCGAGCGCTCCGCCTTCGGCCACCGGCTCGGCCATTACCAGGACATCCAGTTCAAGATCGCTGACATGGAGGCGCGGGCGCACGGGGCGCGGCTGGCCTGGTACGACGCGGCCGCCAGACTGCAGGCTGGCCAGGCGTTCAAGAAACAGGCAGCGATCGCCAAGCTCACGGCATCCAATGCGGCCATGGACAACGCACGCGACGCGACCCAGATATTTGGCGGGTACGGGTTCATGAACGAGTTCCCCGTTGCCCGGTTCTACCGGGACGCCAAGGTCCTGGAGATAGGCGAGGGGACCTCCGAGGTACAGCGGATGATCATCGCCCGCCAGCTCGGGCTCGGCAGGGCAGGGCCCGCCGGCGGGGAAACGGGCGCGTGACATTCGCAGGTGCGTTCGTCATGCTTATGGCAGGTGCAGGCTAGGAGGGATCGGCGGCCAGGGTGAGCGAGCCTGAGGTGGATGGTGCCCGGTAACGGTGCGCCGGACAAGGACGGCGCGCTCAGGCCGGCGGGCCCGTCCGGGTCCCTGGTCCGGCCCTACGCGGTCACGGGCGGCCGGACGAAGCCGCGGATCCACCTGGAGATCGAGGCGATGGTCGCGGCCGCGCATTACGAAGCACGGGATTTGTCGGTGCTCAGCCCGGAGTGCCAGGCGATCCTGAACCTCTGCCGCGACTGGCGTTCTGTGGCGGAGATTTCGGCGGTCCTGCGCATGCCGCTGGGGGTGGCCCGGATCCTGATCGCCGACATGGCGGCGGAGGGCCTGGTCCGGATTCACCAGATCGATCACGCGCAGGGCCGCCCGGACATCCAGGTGCTGGAGCGGGTGCTCACCGGGCTGCGCAAGCTCTGAGGCGCCCGGGGCGGGCGAGCGCGCCGCCGCCAAGGTCCTGCCGTCCATGGCACCGCGGCAAAAGAATAGGCGGTGCATGTTCCAGGCGTTACGGCTGGGTCAGCACATTAACGTTGAAATAGTGCCTGAGCTCCCGGAACTGGAGCATCAGGTCAGCAACCTCCTGAAGGTCGGCGGGCACCACGTCGGTGGGGAAGTCCCCGGTGGCCACCACGTCGGCGACCTGCGGGCTGATGTGCAGGCTGACGACGAGCGCGTGCTGGAGCGCGGCGAGGTTGGTGTCCGCGACGAGGCTGGCCGCTGAGATCGCGGCGGCGAACGCCCTGGCGGTGTGCGGGTACCTGCGCATCCAGGACGTGGTGACCGTGTACCCGGCGATCGGCAGGCCCTTGGCCTCGCCCTGGTCGGCGTCGGCCACCTCCCGGGCCCCGTACCGCTGCTGCATCTCGGTGCAGTAGGGCTCGGTGCAGTACGCGGCGTCTATCTGGTGCGCCGCCAGCGCGGCGCCCATGGCCGGGAACGGCAGTGCCCTGAGGTGCACCTGGGACGGTTTAATGCCATAGGTGAAAAGCAGCGAGTCGACCAGCAGCGGGCCGTCACCTGCCAGCGCGTTCACGCCGATCGTCGAGCCTTTCAGCGCCGCCACGTCGGCAATGGCCGTGGACGGCATGGCGACGACCTCGTTGACGCCCGGGCCGAGCAGCAGCCCGCCCGCCAGCACGTGGAACGAGGCCATACCCGCGGCCTGCGCGGCGATGAATCCAGGGAACTGGCCGGAGGCGATGTCGATGTCGCCGTGCAGCATGTCGGGGATGACGTCGCTGGTGCTGGCGATGGCCTCTATCTTCACGTGCAGGCCGTGGGCTGCGAAGATGCCCTGCTCCTGCGCGATGTACAGGGCGGCCGCGCTCTCCGCCGGCACGGCCCCGACCACCAGGTCCGGCTTCTCGATATTGCTTGCCGTCACCGCGCCCGGTGCGCTGCCGCAGGCGGCCAGGAGCATCAGGGGCAGGACGCCCGCCACGGCCCTGGCAAGGACCCGGCCCGTGCCGGTTAACACGTTAGCTGACACAATTGCCTAGGATTACACGCATGAAGAAGAACGGGGCGCCATACCCGTAAATGTTCAGGCTTCTATAAGCTGCGCCTGAGGCAATATTAATTAGTTAGCGGCAGCATCCTTATCACGGCATTATAACAGCATAAAAGATGATCTTCTGGTGGCCCGCCCGGGCAGCGGCCGCCGGCGCAGGGACTGGCCGGCGGCGATCACCCGGGTCACCCCTCGCCGTACCGGAGCATCAGGCCGGCGTCCACCCGGTGCGCGGCGAGCGCCGCCGCCATCGACGCGAACGGAATCACCTTCATCGTGACGCTGCGTAGCTATGCACGCAGAACGTCCGTAACGGATATATCACCAGCCGGCGGGAGCGCTGTGCCCTGACGTCTAGTTTTCGGTGCCCTTGCCAGTTAAAGCCGTTAAGGACCATTAATCACCGGCTGCGGAGGGCTGAGCCAGCGCCGGGCGCGGGCCGGCCCGGGCAGCCGGGGACGTTGCCGCTGGTCTGCGGGCCTGGTTGCGGGGCCTGGCCATGCCCGGGTTCGGTCCCAGGCGCTCCGCGCGTCTGCTGTAATGGTCAGGCGGGCCTTCGGGGCGGTAGCTCAGCCGGTCAGAGCAGCGGACTCATAATCCGCCGGTCGTGGGTTCGAGCCCCACCCGCCCCACCAGGCCCATCCGGGTTACCGCAGGTAGGAGGGGTCAGTGCGGCGTGTAGCGAGTCACGCTGATATGGCCGATTACCCAACGAATCAGTGGCGGTAATGATTACATGTCCTTACCCGTTTTGTGCGGCTAGGGTGGCCCTTAGCTCTCCTGTGCTGTAGCTTCCGCCACTGGGAAGGGGGACGCATGCCGTCCTGCTCCTTGTCTGGCATGCCAGCACGAGCTCCGAAGGTTTCCAGACGGCGCGAGGTGAAAGCGTAGTGCGCAGAGGACCGACGATAGTGGAGCAGTCCGGCGCGGGAGCGGCTCCGGCTGCCGACCAGGCTCCAGCGTCGGCCGGCGCCCTCGAGGCGCAAGACAGCCCGAGGCAGGGCGGGCAGCGGAGCGCTGCCCGCAAGGGGTCTCCCCTGGCGCTCCGCAACTGGCGAGTGAGCTGGCGGCTCATCGCGCTGATCGCGATCCCGACCGTCACGGCCATGGCCTTCGGCCTGGCGCGCATCGACGAGACGATGAAGAGCGCCGCCTCGTACCAGCGGGTCGAGCAGCTTGCCGACCTGGGCAACGCCCTCACCCACCTCGCGTACGCGATGGAGGACGAGCGTGACGGCCTGGCCGGCTTCATAGCGTCCGGCCGCCCGGGGACCGTGAAGACGCCGACCGGGGCCCCGACGATGGCGCTCAACTCGGACTACGAGCAGACGAACAACGCAGCCGCCCAGGTCTCCAGCCTGGCCAGCGGGATCGCCGGCAACTCGGCCTTCCCCGCGCAGGTGCAGTCTGACCTCGCCGCCGTGCTGGACCGGGTGGACGACCTCTCGCGCTACCGTTCGGCAGCGACCGGCACGATGGCGCCCTCGCTGACCGTCATCAACGACTACTCCGAGGCGATCGCCGACCTGTTCACGCTCAACGACCAGATCGCCCAGGGCAGCAGCGACGCCACGCTGCAGACCACGGTCCGCGCCCTCGGCGCCATGTCCAGGACCGAGGACCAGGCGTCCCAGCAGCGCGGGATCCTGTACGCGGCCCTGCTGGAAGGCCAGTTCGAGCCCGGCGCCGAAGCGGCGCTGACCAGCGCCCAGGCGCAGCAGGCCGCCGAGCTCGCCGAGTTCCAGAGCGCGGCGACCATCGGCCAGCAGCAGCTGTACAGCGACACGGTGGCCGGGCCGCAGTTCGACAACGCCGATCAGATGGAGCTGCAGGCGATCGCCAGCGGCGGGAACGGCGGGCACCTCACGGTGACCGCCCCGCCGGGCTCCCCGGCGGGGGCGTCGGTCGCGTCCGTCTGGAACAGCGACATGACGAAGACCCTGAGCGAAATGCGCCAGGTGGAGCAGGGCCTGGTCAACTCGGTCATCGGGCAGAGCAGCTCACTGCACAGCTCGCTGACGCGAACCGCCGTGGAAACCGGGATCGAGGTGCTGGCCGTCCTGATCCTGGTCCTCATGATCACGATCGTCGTGGCGCGGTCCATGGTCAGGCCGCTGCGTAAGCTGCGGACCGGCGCGCTCGAGGTGGCCGGGATCCGGCTGCCGGACACGGTGCGCCGCATGACCGAGAGCGACGGCGAGGGCGTCTCGCTCGAGGTAGAGCCGATCGACGTGGATTCCTCGGACGAGATCGGCGAGGTGGCGCGGGCGTTCGACCAGGTGCACCGCGAAGCGCTGCGGCTGGCGGCGAACGAGGCCGCGCTGCGCGGCAACGTCAACGCGATGTTCGTCAACCTGTCCCGCCGCAGCCAGTCCCTGGTCGAGCGGCAGATCCGCCTGATCGACGACCTGGAGCAGGGCGAGCAGGACCCGGAGCGGCTGGCGAGCCTGTTCCAGATGGACCACCTGGCCACCCGGATGCGCCGCAACTCGGAGAACCTGCTGGTGCTCGCGGGCCACGACGAGTCCAGGCGGTGGAACCAGCCGGTGGCGCTCGTCGACGTGCTGCGCGCCGCCCTGTCCGAGATCGAGCAGTACGAGCGGGTCACCCTGAACGTGCAGCCGGGGATCGCGGTGCGCGGCCAGGCGGTCAGCGACGTCGTTCACCTGACCGCCGAGCTCGTCGAGAACGCCACGTCGTTCTCGGCGGCCGACACACCGGTGACGATCGCGGGCCACCTGCTCAGCAGCGGGGGAGTGCTGCTGGAGATCACCGACCAGGGCGTGGGCATGGGTGCGGAGGAGATGGCGCACGCCAACTGGCGGCTGGACAACCCGCCGGTGGTGGACGTCGCGGTGTCGCGCCGGATGGGCCTGTTCGTGGTGGCCCGGCTGGCGGCCAGGCACGGCATCAGGGTCCGGCTGCGCCCGGCAGCCTCGGGCGGCCTGATCGCGCTGGTCTGGCTGCCCGACGAGACGATCATGCACGAGGCGCAGGACGGCACCCCGGGCGTGCGCCGGGACGGGCTGATCGAGCCGGTGACCGACGGCGTGCTCGCCGGGGCTGGCGCGGGGACCAACGGCGGAGCCATGACCAGCGGCTGGGGGGATGCAGGGCGCGCGGTCACCGAGGAGGTCAATGCCGCCAGGACGCCGAGGTTCGCCCCGCTGCGGGCGGATGCGGAGGAGGCCAGCGGCCTCGGCCCGAAGCGCATCCCCGGGGTGGGACCCAGGCCAGGCGCGGGCTGGGCGACGACCGGGCCGCTGCCCGTCTTCCGCACGGTGCCGAGGCCGGCCGCTGACGCCGGGTCCGAGCCCGCGGCAACCGGGCCGCAGCCCATGGTCGGCGCGGGCGGCGAGCCGCCCGCCGGGCCCGAGGCCAGGGCCGAGTCCGCGAGCGTGGACTCCCCCGCAGCCGCGCCGGCCTTCGACTTCGGGCCGGCGCCGCTCCCCGCCGACGGCAACGGCAACGGTGCCGACACCTCGCTCACCACCCCGCTCACCACCCCGCATCCCGTTCTGGGGGCGCCCGGCGCCGGCTGGGACGCGGGCTCGTCGCGGAGCGGCGTGATCGTCCCGCCCGCGGGCGCCACCGGCGAGGAGCACAGGCTGCCGATCTTTGAGGCGGTGGAGTCGGACTGGTTCCGCCGGGGCAGGCAGGCCGTCGGCCGGACCAGCCATGAGCCGGCCGAGCCGGGCAACGGCTGGAGCTCGCCGGCCGACGAGGGATGGCGTGCGGCCGAGGCTGTCCACACCCCGTCGTCTGGCGGCGTCACATCGGCGGGGCTCCCCAAGCGGGTGCCGCAGGCCAACCTGGTTCCCGGGGCCGCGGGCGCGGCCTCCGGGCCCGCCCCGGAGACCGCGCCAGCCAGGTCGGCCGCTGCGACGCGGGACCGCTTCGCCAGCTTCCAGCGGGGCGTCAGGGAAGGCCGTGCCGCTGCGGGCCAGGCTTCGCCCGGCGACGGAGAGGATGAGGGTTCGGCATGAGAGGTGACGTGGGCTTTCCGTGGCGGTCATGCTGGGGACTGCCAGCAGGTGGCGGTCGTGGTTAGTAGGAGGGAGCGTTCGTGAGTCCGCTTGTGCGTCCGGCTCAGGACCTGAACTGGCTGATCACGAACTTCGTGGAGCGGGTGGCTTCGGTCGCCCATGCGATCGTGGTGTCGTCGGACGGGTTGCCGATGGCATATTCGCAGGGCTTCCCGGCGGATCGGGTTGATCAGCTCGCAGCGGTGACATCGGGTCTGACCAGCCTGACCCAGGGAGCGTCGCGGGTCTTTGAGGGTGGTGCGGTCACTCAGACCGTCGTCGAGATGCAGCGAGGGTTGCTGATCGTCATGGCGATCAGCGACGGGTCCAGCCTCGCTGTGCTGGCGGCCGCAGACTGCGACATGGGGCTGGTGGCGTACGAGATGGCGCTGCTGGTCGAGCGTGTGGGCAGTGCGCTGACACCGGAGGTGCGCGGTGGTCAGCCGCCCGGGTGGCGGGAGGATGGCAGACTGTGACAGGAGATGCCGGTGTCGGTTCC
>JASHPR010000217.1 GCA_030038015.1 Streptosporangiaceae bacterium | reverse complement strand
CCGGGCCGGGCTGGCCGGCCGGCACCGCGGCGCGGGCCGCCGGCACGGCCGCCTCCGGGCGGGTGGCGGCCGTTCTTCCTGCCATGCGCGGGACCAGCAGCAGCGACAGGGGGACGGCGGCCCCGGGGACGACGGCGGCGATCAGCAGCCCCTCCCGCGTGCCCAGCCCGCTCAGCCAGGCGGCGAGGAACAGCGAGGCACCCTGGCCAAGGCTCAGCACGGTCTCCAGCCAGCCCAGCCGCTGGTTCCACTCGGGCCTGGGGCGCCGCTCCACGATGAGCAGGTTGGCCACGGTCACCGCCCCGGCGAAGCCGGCGCCGTTGGCCAGCGCGAGCAGGGGCTGCAGCGGCGGGCCGGCCAGGGGGAAAAGCCACATCGACACCGCGGAAACGGCCGCGCACGCCGCAGCCAGCAGCCGGTGGGCGCGGTAGCGGTCGGCCAGGATGCCGACCACCGGCGCGCCAATGGCGCCCAGGTAGAACGCTCCCATCACCAAGCCGACGTGCCCGATGCCGTACCGCGCCGCGGCGATCGGCAGCAGGATCGGGACCAGGCCGACCGCGGACCCGTTGATGAGCGCGAACGGCACCGACCACGGCTCGACCGGCCGGCGGATCCGGCTGACGGACGGCGCCCTCCGCCGGCCCCCGGTCACGGCGCCGACGTCGCATCCGGCGGCATGGCGCGATCGTAGCGCCGGGCACCCGCGGGCTCGCCATGAATCGGAAACCGTTCAGCGGGTAGTGACTACAGGGCAGCAGGTATGGCGACTAACGAAGTGGATATAGTAGTTTTCTCGCGCCCGGCTCGGGCCATATCCCCGGGAGTTCTCATGGCCCTGCCCGACTTTTTCATCGCTGGCGCGCCCAAGGCAGGCACCACGGCCGTGCACGCGGCGCTGGCGCGGCACCCGTCGCTGCAGATGTCGGCGGTCAAGGAGCCGAAGTTCTTCCTCACCGACGGCCCCCCGCCCACCAGGGGCGGCCCGGGCGACGTGCAGACCTACCGCGAGCACGTGTGGCGGCGGGAGGACTACGAGGCGCTGTTCGGCCCGGCCCCGGCCGGCTCCCTGCGCGGCGAGTCGACCCCGTTCTACCTGTACCGGCGGGACGCGCAGCGCCGGATCCACGAGCTGATCCCGGGTGCCAGGCTGATCGTGATCCTGCGCGATCCGGTTGAGCGGGCGCACTCGAACTGGACGCACCTGTGGTCGGCCGGCCTGGATCCGGTCGGCGACTTCGTCCTGGCCTGCGCGGAGGAGGAGCGCAGGATCGCGGCCGGCTGGGCGGATTTCTGGCACTACACCGCGCTCGGGCGCTACGGGGAGCAGCTTGAGCATCTGTACACGGTGTTCCCCAGGGAGCACGTTCTCGTCTTCCGCTACCGCGCCCTGATCGAGGACCCCGCCAGGGCGCTCGACCGGATCTGCGGCTTCCTGGGCGTGCCGCAGGGCATCATCACCGAGGTGCCGCGGGAGAACGTCACCGCGCACCCGCAGCGGTCGCTCCGGCACCGCACCCTGTCCAGGGCGTTGCGCGCCAGCGCCGCCGTGAGCAGGGTCCTGCCGGGCGCGGCCGGGGTGACCGGCTCGCTGGAACGGATGCTGCAGCGGGACAGCCCGCCCAGGCAGCCGCTGACCTGGGGGCAGCGCCAGGCGCTCATCCCCCGGTTCGAGGCGGACATCAGGCTCCTGGAGGATCTCACCGGTGAGGACTACCGCGACTGGGTGGCGCCGCGCGGTGACTCGGGCGGCCTGGTCGGGGCCAGGCCCGCCGGGCAGCGCCAGGCGCGCAACGGCCAGCCCCGCGCGTTTTGACGCGCTGCGCCGGCGGCGGCCGCTCAGCGCAGTTCGGTGCGCAGCTCGTGCGCGCCGTCCGGGCGCGTCATCTCGTAGTAGTAGCGCTCGCTGGAGCCGCCGAGGTCGAGGATGCAGAGGTAGCGCAGCCCCCCGCCCCGGTATGGCGACTGGGCGATCGGCCCGTGCGCGGCCAGCTGCGCCGGGCTCTCGCCGGCCGCGGCGCCCGTCCGCTCCTCGAAGTTCTCGGCCGCGCTGGCACGGCCGTCGTAGTAGGCCACGGCGCTGCCCTCGGCCAGCCGCACGGCCGTGACGCGCGCGCCGCGCGCGTCCCACTCGCCCGGCCGCGGGGCCAGCGCGGTGCCGTGCCAGGTCCAGGCCAGCCCGTCGGTGCTGCACGCGTAGGCGGTCGCCATCCGGTCGGTCTGGCCGGGGTCGGTGAGCGGGTGCACCGTCGCCCAGAGGTGCCACACGTCCCCGTCGCAGACGATGACCGGGTCCTTCACCGCCGTGGCCGCGTCGCCGGGGAGCACCGTCCGGCTGCGCCGCGCGTCGAACGCGCCCGGGTGGCGCGCTTCGAGCATCTCGACGCGCCAGTGCTTGGTGCCCGGGGTGGCGCAGCTCAGGTACAGCCGCCAGGCGCCATCGGGGGCCTGCACGAGCGCCGGCCGCTCCAGCGACTCGGCGCCCAGCTCCTCCCTGCCGATCGTGAGCAGGGGCTCAAAGCGCTCTCCGTCGGCCGAGCGGGCCACGACCACCGCGTAGCCGCGCCCCTGCCCCTGCGGGCGGCGCAGCCGGTACGCCAGATAGACCTCCCCGTCGCTGCGTGCCGCACTCGGCGCGCCGGCCCAGGTCCCCGGCCCTGTTCCCGGCGGCGCGACGGCGACGACGCTGCGATCGGGCTGCGGCATCAGGGCGGCCACCAGTGCCACAGTTTCTTCAGAGATCATGGCGGAACTCTAGATGATGACCGCCGGTGCTCACCGGGGTTCGCCGCCACGCGGGGGCGGGCACCGTGTGGCGGACGGCCGGGGCGGGCGGCCGCCGACCCCCGCACCCAGGCCGCGCCCCGCGGCCGCCCGCCTCCCGGCGAAGGCGCCCCCTGCCGCGCCGTAACGTTATGGTGCCCGCCGCCAGGAGACCACGGGGGAGAAGCGGGGCCTGGCCGGGCAGCGGAGCACGGGCGACAGTGAAATACCAGCCAGCGGTCGCCGTCAAGCCGCCGGGAGTGATTCGCTAGCGGAGCGCTAGGAGGGCTAACGGTGACATGATGGCTATTGAGGTAAATGCACGGGATTTTCGGCGCGGTTCAGTCATCACTCGATTCCGACCGGGCAGGCAATGCGCATGAACCCCTATCCCCCCTCCGGCGGAGCCGGCCCGCGGCGCCGGCCGTGGCGGTCCGCGGCCGTCCTGCCGGCCGCGGCCGCCGTCATCGTCGTTACGGCCGGCGTGGCCGTGGCGGCACACGGCGGCAGCCATCACGCGGCCGGGACGGAGACGATCTCGGTCGCCGCCCGGGCCGTGCAGACGGTGGACCTGCTGGCGGTGCCGGGGCAGCTCACGATCGTCGGCGCGGCCGCCGGACGAACCGGCCGGGTGACGCTGACCGGCGAGCTGAACTGGACCGGCAGCGCCCCGCAGGGCACGGCGCGGCTCGCCGCCCCGCACCTGCTCCAGCTCTCTTACCGCTGCGCGGCGGCGAGCCCGTGCTCGGCGGACTGGCGGCTCGTGGTGCCCCCGGATGCCGCCGTCGTGCTGAACCAGCCAGCGGGCCACGTGGTCATCTCCGGCCTCGCCGGCCCGCTGCGGATCACCGCCGCCAGCGTCGACGTCAGCGCGACCGGGCTCCGCTCTGGCTCGCTGCAGGCCGTGATCACGTCCGGGCACCTGAGCGCCACGTTCGACGTGCCGCCCAGCCAGGTCAGCCTGAGCCTGGTCTCCGCGCAGGCCACGCTGTCGCTGCCGGGCAGCGTTGACTACGCGGTCAGCGACCAGGTCACGTCCGGCTACGTTGACGTCGGCATCCCGCAGGCCGCCGGGGCTGAGCACACGGTCACCGCAAGCGTCGACTCCGGGGAGCTTTCGCTGCTGGCGTCCTGACCTGGCAGTCAGCCGGACAGGGCGGCGGGCCGCGCCGCGCGGAGCGGGCTGACGGGCGTGAGGTCGACGCCGGCCGGCTCGCCGAGCGCGGCCCGCGCGGCGATGGCCCCCGCGTACGGGCCCAGGGTGAGCCCGTCCGGCCCGAGACCGGTGGCGACCACCAGGCCGTCAACGCCGGGCACCGGCCCGAGCAGCGGAAGGATGTCCGGGCCCATCGGGCGGAACCCGACCCTCGTCTCCCGGTAGGTGGCCGAGGCCAGGCCCGGCGCCACGGCGAGCGCGTGCCCGAGGACCTGCGACAGCCCTCCCGGCGTCACCCGGCAGTCGAAGCCGGCCCCGGTCTCGCGGGTGGCGCCGGCGACGACCCGGGAGCCGCCGAAGGCCAGCAGGTAATGGCCGCTCGCGTCCGGCAGCACCACCGGCCAGCGGCTGGTGTCGGCTGGCTCGACCGACAGGTGCACGATCTGCCCGCGCTGCGGGGTGACCTCGACGGCGACGCCGGCTGCGCGCAAGAACGACGTGGTCCAGGCGCCGGTAGCGGCGACCACGACGTCGGCCTCGATGAGCACGCCCTTGACCAGCACGCCGGCCGCGCGGCCCCCGCGGCACACCAGTTCCGCCCGGCTGGCCGTGATGACCGTGCCTTTGCCCGCTGCCGCCCTGGTCAGCGACTGCGCCAGCAGCCTGCCGTCGACCCGGCTGGCGCCGCCGAGCCAGACCGCGGCGCCGTCGGCGCGCAGCGGCGGGAAGAGGGCGCGGGCCTCGGCCCCGGTCAGCCCCGTGACGTCGCCGATCTCCGGTGCCGCGGCGCGCCGGGCGAGCAGCCGCTGGCTGACCTCCTGCTGCCGCTGCGGCGAGTCGGCCAGGATGAGGCCGCCGACCTGGCCGTACCCCAGGTCGGTCTCGCCAAGGCCGGCGAGCTCCTCGACGAGCCGCGGGTAGTGGCGGGCCGCCGCGCAGGCGAACTGGTACCAGACCGGGTCGTCAGCGGACGAGGATGCCCAGGGGCACACGATCCCCGCCCCCGCCGCCGTCGCCTGGCCGGGCAGCGCCGCGTCGGCGAGCAGGACCTCCGCGCCCAGGCAGCTCGCCGTGTAGGCGCAGCTGGCTCCGACCACTCCCGAACCGACCACGATGACCCGCATGCCCTGGTCCTTCCCCCGGCGAAGGCTTCCCGCACCGCCTCCGGCAGGGCCAGTCCTGCGGCCGGGTCAGCCCTGCGCCCGGAATGGCTCGATGAGCTGGCCGGCCATGAGCAGCAGGGCCGGCGCGGCCGAGGCGTCCTGCTCGACCGGGACCGGCCGGCCGTCCAGGCCGGTGGGCCCCACGCCGTCGCCGCGGGAGGGGAACCTCGCCCGGCCGGCCAGCACGTCCCAGATCGTCAGCACGACGCCGAGGTTGACGCGCTGAGTGTCCGGCGCGTGGTGCAGCCGGTGATAGGCGGGGCTCACCAGCACCCGGCCGGCCGGGCCGAAGGTCCAGCGCAGATTGGCGTGCTGGAGGGTGCCGAGGCACACGTAGATCGTGATCACCACCGGGGCGATCGGGCGATCCGGCATCAGCGCCACGACCGGGACAGCCGCCAGGAGGAACCCCGTTGTGTGCATGAGCGGGTGGGCGCGGAACGACGTGAGCACGCTCAGCTCCTCCTGGCTGTGATGCAGGGCATGAAAGCGCCAGAGGAGGCCGAACCGGTGATCGGCATAGTGGGCCAGCCAGTTGGCCCCGTCCATCGCCACCACGGTGACCGGGACGAGCAGCCAGCCGGGCCAGTGCTGCGTCCATCGCATCTCAATCCAGGCGGCATGACCGCTGATCAGCGCCGCCGCCCCGACGCTGAGCAACGTCATCAGCGGGATCACCACGATCGCGTGCAGGGCGACGAAGCACGCATCCTGAACGTGGCCGCGGGCCAGCACCGCGCGGCGCTCCGCCGGCCATATCCGCTCGCAGATCCCGGTCACGACGACGAGCGCCACCAGAAGCGGGGCGGCGAGCTCGGCCCGGCCCGCCGAGAGCACCGTCTCCAGGCGGCCTTGCCTGAGCAGGTCGGTGACGGCGACCCAGAGGACGGCCGCCGTCACCCCGGCCACGGCGAACGAGGACAGCGACAGGCGCCGCCACCACGCGAGCCAGACCCCGGTCGGCCCGCCCGCGGCGGCCCGGCGCTGACCCGTAACAGCCGGCGGCAGGCGATCATCCAGGGCCTGGACCTGCGAAGCAGACATCACGGCTCCTCGACTCGGGTTATCCCCCAGCACGGATCCGGGCACGTCCCGGTTCGAAGCAGACCGCGAACCTCCAAGCCGGTCACGCTGCCGACCCTGAGCGTCAGAGCGCACTCCAGCGCAAACCGCGCCCGCCGCCCCGCCGGGCTACCGCTGCGCCGCCCACTTCTCGATCCGGGCCAGCGCCTCCTGCAGCACCTCGGGCCGCTTGCAGAACGCGAACCGGACCTGGGTCCGCCCGGCGTCGGGATCGTCGTAGAACACCGAGTTGGGGATCGCCACCACCCCGGCCTGGTGCGGCAGGTCCCGGCAGAACTCCACGCCGTCGGCGCCGCCGAGCCGCCTGATGTCCGTGGTGACGAAGTAGGTGCCGTCCGGCGGGTACACGCCGAACCCCACGCCGGCCAGGCCTGCGCAGAGCAGGTCACGCTTGACCTGCAGCGCCTCGCTGATCCCGGCGAAGTAGGCGTCCGGCATCCGCAGCGCCTCGGCGACCGCGTACTGGAACGGGCCGCTGCTGACAAACGTGAGGAACTGCTTGACCGCGCGGACGGCGGCGATGAGCTCCGGCGCCGCGGTCACCCAGCCGACCTTCCAGCCGGTGAACGAGAACGTCTTGCCCGCGGAGCTGATCGACACCGTCCGCTCCCGCATGCCGGGCAGCGACCCGATCGGGACGTGCTCGCCCGCGTACACCATGTGCTCGTAGACCTCGTCGCAGATCACCAGCAGGTCCCGCTCGCAGGCCAGGCCGGCGATGGCGGCGAGCTCATCGCGGGTGAAGACCGTGCCGGTCGGGTTGTGCGGCGTGTTCAGCAGGATCAGCCGGGTCCGGGGGGTGACGGCGGCGCGCACCGCGTCCAGGTCGGGCCGGAAGCCGGGCGCCCGGAGCGTGACCGGGACGCGCACGCCCCCGGCCAGCGCGATGCAGGCGGCGTAGGAGTCGTAGTACGGCTCGAACGCGATGACCTCATCTCCCGGCTCGACCAGCGCGAGCAGCGCGGCGGCGATCGCCTCGGTGGCCCCCGCGGTCACCTGCACCTCGCTGTCCGGGTCGAACGCCAGGCCGTAGAACCGCTGCTGGTGCGCGGCGATCGCGTGGCGCAGCTCGGGGATGCCCGGCACCGGCGGGTACTGGTTGCCGCGGCCGGCCAGGATGGCGGCGGCGGCCGCCTCGGCTATCTCCCGGGGCCCGTCGGTGTCGGGGAAGCCCTGGCCCAGGTTCACGGATCCGGTCGAGACCGCGAGCGCCGACATCTCCGCGAAGATCGTCGAGCCCATCCCGGCCATCCGCCTGTTCAGCAACGGTCGGTCCACGACGCCATCAGATCACGTTAAAGATCCTGAACGGTACGCCTGGCCCGAACTCGCCGCCGAGGACCCGCCCGGCCGCCCGCCGGCCCGCCACGCGGGCACCTGCGCGTCATGCCGGCCTCGCCGCCGCGGGCACCGGTGTCTGCCCCCAACCCCGGCGCGGGTATCAGCGTCTGGGGAGTCAGAGCATTCAGCAAAGGGGGCCCGCCGTGAAAGCTTTGC
>JASHPR010000216.1 GCA_030038015.1 Streptosporangiaceae bacterium | reverse complement strand
CACGTCGAACACATGGCCCCAGCGGCCGTACTTCCATGGATGCTCGGGCAGCTGCTTGCGGCGCTTGGCGATGAGCCCGGCCGCGACCGTGAGACCGTAGACCGCGGCCCAGCCGATTGCGGTCAGTGCGGCCAGCGCGGTCAGGAACGGAGACCACAGGGTCAGCAGGAAGGCGATCACGGCCGTGACGACGGTGGCGTTTACCGGCACCCTGCCCTTGGGCGTCAGCTTGTGGAGCCAGCCCGATGCCGGAAGCTGGCGTTCCCGTGCCTGAGACCACAGGATCCGGGCGGCCGTAAGCTGCAGGATCTGTGTTGTCACGATCAGCGAGGTGATCGCGATGATCTCGAAGATCTGCGGGTAGAGGTGGCCGAGCCGCTCGTGTAGCACGGCCATCAGCGGCAGCGAGGAACTGGTGACCGCGGACAGGCTCTGGATGGACAGCGTCAGGATGATCATGGCGATCGTCCCGTACAGCAGGGCGGACAAGTTCGCGATCACAACGCCGCGCGGGGCCTTGCGGGAGGCGTCCTTAACCTCCTCGGCCATGTTCCCGGTCGAGTCGAAGCTGGAGATGATGAACGCCGGCATCAGCAGGACGAACAAGAACGGCACGAAGAAGCCATGCGGTGCCACCCCGCCGGAGTTGGCCAGGAACGACACGGGCCTGATGATGCCCTTGACCAGCAAGAAGATAACCACCGAGCTGATGCCGACAAGCTCGCAGATGACGCCGACGTTGTTGGCGAAGGCCGACACCTTGACACCGATGACATTCAGCAGCGTGACGAACGCGATCAGCCCGATCGAGAACAGGATTGTGTCGCCCGTTGTGACGTGCGTGATGCCGATGGCCGAGGCGAAGTATGGCGCCAGCGCGACGCAGTTCGCCGCGATCGCCGCAAGGTGCGCGATGACCAGCCACCAGCCCATCTGCCACCCAAGTGCCGGGCGGCCCAGGCGTCTGGCGATCTGGTAAGCGCCGCCGGCCAGCGGGAACGCCGAGACCAGCTCGGCCATCGACAAGCCCACGATCACTTGGAACACCCCGCCGACGATGAACGGCCAGATGAATGCGGGCCCGCCCGTGGTTAACCCGTACCCGTAGAGAAGGAAGATGCTCCCTGAGATGGCAATCAGGGAGAACTGAACGGCGAAGCTCGAGAACAGCCCTAGGACGCGGCGGAGTTCCGGACGGTAGCCGAGCTGGCTGAGGTAAGAGTCGTCACCGCTGGCGTCAGCGTTCGCGGGTGCGGTCAGGTTCTCGTTCGGCATGAGTCTCTCCACAAGGAGCGGGCCGCGTGGGTCCGGGTGGACTGTCGGTGAGGCGGGACTTGGGAACGGCCGTTGTCTGCGGAGCTACCGTAGATCCGTAGATTAACAGAACATGCCCCACGCGCCGTCGTCCTGTCAAGAGGCCAGGCGTGATCTGACCGAACAAACTTTGCAGCGTTGACAACCGTGGCCTGACTGCCTATGTTACTCGTAGTCTACGGATTTACGGTAGATATTCTGCACCGGGCTGGCCTTTGGAGGACCTGATGGACCTACTACCCTCCTCGAGGCAAGCCCATGGCAGTGCACTTCTCGCCGAGGGGCACATGCTGGCTGAGACGGTCACCGTCGGCAGCACCAGGCTGCTGCGCCGCGAGGGCGTCGGCTCCGAAGCGGAGTACCGTCGCAACGGCCGCGACGCTGGCCGGATCTTCACAGCGATGAACATCGGCATGAAGGACTGGCCCGAGACCGTCGAAGCCATCCGCCTGATCGAGGAACGCTGCCTCGCCAGGGGTGTCCGGCCGCCTGATCGCTATCAGCTCATTCCCGAGCGCAGGATGGGCCTTCCCTACGAGCTTCGCCGCGACGCACCGGGAGAAACCGGCCCGGTGCTCTGGGACGCCGACGACTGGTGGCAGCTCGGCAACTGCGCCGAGTGGATCCAGCCGGAGGTCGGCGACAACATGATCGGCGGGCCGGCAAGCGTGGAGAACACGATCGCCGCCCTGACCGCGGGATCGACGTATGTGGGCTGCCTGAGCCAGTTCTCCTGGCGCTGGCCGTACTTCGATGATGACGTGCAGCAAGTCAGCGAAGTCGTGAAGGCGTGCGGGATCCTGGCAGCCAAGCGAGAGCAGGGCGTGATCCTCGATACGTACTTAGAGGACGGCATCGCCGGCACTTTCGAGGACTACGCAACGCTGGTCGGCTGGGCCGGCGTCGAACGATGGATCGCGTCGATGTGCGGTTGCCCGCTGTCGGTCTCCTTTGGCGGACTGACCGCCGACCCGGTCACGAAGACCGTGGTCACGCTGGCCATCGAACTCGGCAATACCGACCGCATCCCTGCCGCGTTCGTGCAGGGCGACACGATCAGCTACACACACGACCTCGACCAGAACGCCAGCATCTGCGCCCAGGACGTCCAGTACATGATGCTGGTGCAGGCCCGCTACAAGACCGGAGCGTGCACGCTGCCCGTCCCGCTCACCGAAAAACTGCGCGTGCCGACCTGGGATGAGATCGCCCAGGTGCAGATCATGGCGCGGCGACTGGAGTTGCGGGCGCATGAGCTCGCCGCGACTGTCGACTGGCCTGCTTTGGAGACCAGCGCATCGGAACTCGCTGCCCGGGCAGTGCAGTTCGTCTGCAATGTGCGACGCGGCCTAGGCGATCTGGGCGTCGACACCTCGGATCCGTTGCAGGTCATGCTGGCGCTGCGCCGGCTTGGCGCCGCGCAGATCGAGCAGGACTGGGGCGTCGGTGAGCCCTGCGACGAGTTCGCGCATGGCCGGCGGCCTTTCCGGCCCACCGAGCTGGTCGCCGCAACCATCGCAGAGAGCGCCCGGTTCGAGTCCTGTTCATCGGCGCCAGCGCAGCGCCCGCACTTCATCGTCGTGGGATCGACCGATGTGCACCAGATGGCCAAGACGGTACTGGTGCGCGCGCTGTCCAGCGCCGGCCACGAGGTCATCGACATTGGCGTGAACCGTGATCCTGAGGACTTCGTCGATGCGCTCGTCACACGCAGCGCGTCGGCGATCGTCATCACCACGCACAACGGCGTAGCGTTCACCTTCGGCCACCGGACCGTGGACCTGTGCACCGAGCGCGGCCTTACGCCGGTGATCGCGATGGGCGGCGTGCTCAACGAGGACATGGCGCAGTCGGCATCGCCCGTCGACGTCACAGCCGTGCTCAACGACCTCGGCATCGTGACTCCGTCCGATATCGCCGACCTCATCAGCTTGCTGGCCAGTACGCATGCGCCACCGGGCGCACCGCCAACGATTCCCAGTTCATCAGTCCGCCATCCCTAAGACTGCAGGAGATAGCCGTGCTAGTTGCCGACTCACCAGCACTTCACGACGCCTTGGAATATGCCGGCCGGCCAAAGCAGCTTCTCGTCGGCGGCAAGTGGACCGACGCGCGTGGCCATGCGACGACACAGACCGAGAACCCGATGACGGGCGGGATTTTGGCCGCTCTGGCCGAAGCCCAGCCCGAAGATGTCGACACAGCGGTGGCAGCTGCCCGGCAGGCGCTCGACGACCCCGCATGGGTCGGCCTGCGACCGCGCGAGCGCGCGGCGCTGCTGTTCAAGCTGGCGGACGCGATCGAAGCGCGGCTCGATGAGTTCGCGGCACTGGAGTCGCTGGACTCCGGGAAACCGCTGCGCAATGCCGCCAACGTCGACATCCCGCAGGCGGTAGACCACCTTCGCTACTTCGCGGGCTGGGTCACCAAGATCGAGGGCAGCACGATCACGTCGAACGTCGGCGACTACATGATCTACACCCGCCGGGAGCCGGTCGGCGTGTGCGGGCTTATCGTGCCGTGGAACTACCCGCTTCTGCTCACGATGTGGAAACTGGCTCCGGCACTGGCATGCGGTAACACGGTAGTTCTCAAGCCGGCTGAGCAGACATCGCTGACCGCGCTGCGGCTCGGCGAGCTGATCTGCGACCTTGATTTCCCGCCCGGCGTGGTCAATATTCTCACCGGCCGCGGCGAGGTCACCGGAGCTGCGCTGGCCGCTCACCCAGGCGTCGACAAGATCTCCTTCACCGGGTCGACCGACGTAGGCAAGCTCATCGCCGCCGCCGGGGCCGGGCATCTCACCCGGGTGTCCCTGGAGCTCGGCGGCAAGTCGCCCAACGTGGTCTTCGCCGACGCTGACCTGAAGGCCGCGGCATCCGGGTCGGCCTGGGGCATCTTCTACAACATGGGCGAAGACTGCTGCGCAGGGTCCCGGCTGTTCGTCCAGGAGCAGATCTACGACGAGTTCATCGAGCAGGTTACCGACGTGGCCAGGTCCATCCGGGTCGGTCATCCGTTCGAGGCCGAGTCGCAGCTCGGACCCCTTGTCTCCAGCACGCACCAGGCTCGCGTGACCGGTTACGTCAGCGGCGCCATTGCCGATGGCGCGCGGGTGGTCAGCGGCGGCGGCCGGCCCGGTCACCTGGGCGACGGCCCGGGATTCTATTTCGAGCCGACGATCCTGGCCGACGTCACGCCCGACGCGCGGATCGTCCGCGAGGAGGTCTTCGGGCCAGTCGTCGTGGCAACACCGTTCTCCGACGACGAGGACGCGGTCCGCCTCGCGAACGACACGATCTATGGGCTGGCGGCTGGCGTGTGGACCCAGAATCTTGGCCGGGCTCACCGTTTCGCCCACGCCGTCCGCGCCGGGACCGTCTGGCTCAACGACTTCGGCCCAGCCGATGCGGCCGCCCCGTTCGGCGGCTTCAAGCAGAGCGGATACGGCAGGGAACACGGCGGCGAGGCGCTCAACCTGTTCCTTGAGACCAAGTCCGTGTGGGTCAACCTGGCGTCTTGAGGAGCAATCGCATGACGACCCAGATGACGGCGAGCGACCAGGTCAAGGCACTCGACGCGCAGTACCTCAACCCGGGAGTGGGCCCTCGCGATCCGCTCGTGTGGGACCGGGCGCAGGGCAGCGTGATCACCGATGTCGACGGCAGGGAGTACATCGACCTGGCCTCGGGAACGCTGATCACCAATCTCGGCCACGCCCATCCCAGAGTGGTCGCGGCAGTCGCTGAGGCCGCCGCGCGCTCGCTGGCGTTCTACAACTGCTCCCACCGCGACCGGGCCGAGCTCGGCCGCAGGCTCGCTGCCGTCTTGCCCGGGGACCTGGAGCGCTCCGCGTTCTTCTCCTCCGGGTCAGAGGCCGTCGACGCGGCGGTGCGGCTAGCACGACTGCATACCGGGCGGACCGAGATCGTGTCATTCAAAGGCGCCTTCCACGGCCGCTCATACCTGCCGCTGTCGGTTAGCGGGCTGAGCCGGCTGCGCACGGGCGCCGGCCTCGGCGTGCCCGGCGTGATCCACGCGCCATATCCGGATCGCACACACGATGCCGGCGACGGGATTGACGCGATCCGAGACGCGCTGGCCAGCGAGTCGGGCGGCAGCGTCGCAGCTATTCTCGCCGAGCCCTACCAGGGCGCCGGCGGGGTGATCATCCCGCCAGACGGATTCCTGGCAGGACTGCGCAAGCTTGCCGATGAGCTGGGTGCCCTGCTGGTCGTCGATGAGGTGCAAAGCTCGTACGGGCGCACAGGGCCGATGTTCGCCACCGAAGCCACCGGCATCGTCCCTGACATCGTGCTGCTCGGCAAGGCGATGGGAAACGGCTACCCGGTCAGCGCGATGGTGGCCAAACCGGCGGTCTGCGCACAGGTGCAGCCAGAGCAGTTCTCCAGCAGCCACAGCGGCAATCCCGGCGGCTGCGCAGCGGCTCTCGCCGTGCTCGATGCGTTTGCCGAAGAGAACGTGCTCGCCGCCGGGCAGACCCTGGCCGAGTTGTTCGCCCACCGGCTCACCGCCATCGCGGAAAACCATCCGCAAGTAACCCAGGTCCGCCAGCAAGGGCTGGCGATCGGAGTCGAGGTACGCAATCAGGACCCGTCCGTCCCCGCCAGCGATCACGCCAAGCACATCGTGGCGGAGTTGCGCCAGCACGGAGTGGTGCTGAACTCACCGATCGGCCGGTTTGGCAATGTCCTGCGGCTAGCACCGGCGCTCACGATGCCGCACGATCTAGCGGAAAGAGCTCTCGACTGCGTGGCAGCAGTCCTGGCGAACTGAATCCTCTGGCCGAACGGATCGCAGATGACTGAACTTTCCGAGACCGCGCGCCGGCTCCTCGACGGGTCCAACTTCGCCGTGATCGCGACGCTGATGCCGGACGGCGCGCCGCAGACCTCGGCGGTCTGGGTCAGCCGCCAAGGGCAGAACGTCGTCTTCGCCACGACGCAGACGCTGAAGCTGGCCAACATCCGCCGGGATCCCAGGGTGTCGATCACCGTGTCCGACCGTGACGACCCTTACCTCGAACTCAATCTGCGCGGCACGGTGACCTCCGTCGACGAGGCCGGGGGCAGCCAGCTGATCGACGAACTCTCTGCGCTGTACTACGGCACGACGCCGTACCCATACCACAAACCAGACATGAAATGGTTCGCCGTGCACGTCCAGGTCGAACGCTGGCGCACCAACCGCGACTGATCGGGGGCAAGCACCGACGGCAGGCAACAGGGTACGGGCGACCGGCTCGAACTGACAGGACGGTTTCGATGATTGTCGCTGATGCGCTGGCACGCGCTCTTCACAGGCACGGGGTGACCGAGGCATTCGGCCAGAGCATCCCTTCGGCATTCTTCCTCGCCGCGCCACGGCACGGGATCCGCCAGATCAGCTACCGCACGGAGAACGCCGGCGGCGCAATGGCCGACGGGTATGCCCGGGCATCCAACCGGATTACCGTCGTCGGAGCCCAGAATGGGCC
>JASHPR010000215.1 GCA_030038015.1 Streptosporangiaceae bacterium | reverse complement strand
GGGGAGGCCGCGCTCGGCACCCGCGAGCTCACGCCCGACCCCGGCCGGGCGCTGGACGAGAACTCGTTCGAGGTCACCGCCGACGGCTCGCGCGTCGTCACCGGCTGGACCGTGTGGGACGCGGCAGGCAACGCCGCCGGCGAGGTCCACGCCATCGACACGGCGACGGGGGAGCGGCGCGTCCTCGTGGCGGAGCCCGGCTGTGATTTCGGTTCCCCGCGGATATCGCCGGACGGCCGCCTGGTCGCCTGCCTGCGCGCGGTCCAGGACAGCTACGAGGCACCCGGCGACGTGACCCTGGTGGTCGTGCCGGCCGACGGCGCGGCCGGCCCGCGCGACCTGCTGGACGGCTTCGACCGGCGCCCGCAGGAGATCGCGTGGGCGCCGGACTCGGGCGCCGTCTGCTTCACCGCCGACGACCAGGGCAGGCGCCCGGTGTTCCGGGCCAGCCTGGCGGGCGGCCAGGTCACCCGGCTGACCGGCGACGGCGCGTACGAGAGCCTGTGCCCGGCGCCCGGCGGCCGGTTCCTCTACGCGCTGCGCTCGGCCGTGGACGAGCCGCCCACCCCGGTGCGGATCGACCTCACGGTCCCCGGCGCCGAGCCGGTGCGCCTGGCCAGCCCCGGCTCGCCGCTTGAGCTGCCCGGGCGCCTCGAGGAGATCGAGGCCGCGGCGGGCGACGGGGCAAGGATCCGCGGCTGGCTGGTGCTGCCGGACGGCGCGTCCGGTGCCAGCCCCGCCCCGCTGCTGCTGTGGGCGCACGGCGGCCCGGTGATGAGCTGGAACTCCTGGTCCTGGCGGTGGAACCCGTGGCTGATGGCTGCCAGGGGCTACGCGGTGCTGCTGCCCGACCCTGCGCTGTCGACCGGGTACGGCCACCAGTTCATCGCCCGCGGCCACGGGCGGTGGGGCGACCGGCCCTACACCGACCTGATGGCGATCACCGACGCCGCCGTGGCCAGGCCCGACCTCGACCGGGCGCGCACCGCGATGATGGGCGGCTCGTTCGGCGGGTACATGGCCAACTGGATCGCCGGCCACACCGGCAGGTTCGCCGCGATCGTCAGCCACGCCGGGCTCTGGGACCTTGACCAGATGTTCGGCACCACCGACCTGCCGTCCTGCTGGCGCAGGATGTTCGGGGACCCGGTCACCCAGCCGGAGCGCTACGTCGCCAGCTCGCCGAACCGGAGCGTGCGCCAGATCCGCACGCCGATGCTGGTCATCCACGGCGACAAGGACTACCGGGTCCCGGTGGGCGAGGCGCTGCGGCTCTGGTGGGACGTGCAGGGCCGGGTGCCCGGCACCCGGTTCCTGTACTTCCCCGACGAGAACCACTGGATCACCAAGCCCGGCCACGTGACCGTGTGGTACGAGACCGTGCTGGCGTTCCTCGCCGAGCACGTGCTCGGCGAGCAGTGGCGGCGGCCCGAGCTCCTCTAGCACAGTGGCACGATGGACGGGTGACCCGGGCACAGCTGGACAAGAGGCCAGCCGACGTCGCCGCGATGTTCGACCAGATCGCCCACCGCTATGACCTGCTCAACGACGTGCTGTCGGCGGGGCAGGACCGGCGGTGGCGGCGGGCCGTGGCCGCGGCCGTCGGCGCGGGCCCCGGCGAGCTCGTGCTCGACCTGGCCGCCGGCACCGGCACCTCGTCGCGGGCGTTCACCGGCGCCGGGGCGCAGTGCGCGGCATGCGACTTCTCGCTCGGCATGCTCCAGGCCGGGGCCCGCAAGCCCGCGGCCGGGGCGGCCGGGGTTCACTTCGTGGCCGGTGACGCCCTCGGCCTGCCGTTCAAGGATCGCTGCTTCGACGCGGTGACGATCTCGTTCGGGCTGCGCAACACGGCCGACCCGGGCGCGGCCCTGGCCGAGATGCTCCGGGTGACCAGGCCCGGCGGCAAGCTCGTGGTCTGCGAGTTTAGCCACCTGCCCCGGCGGTGGCTGGACGCCGCCTACTCCCGGTACCTGGCAGCGGCGCTGCCAGCGGTCGCGCGGCGGCTGTCCGGCAGCGGCGAGGCCTACGGCTACCTGGCCGAGTCGATCGCGGACTGGCCGGCCCAGGCAGAGCTGGCCCGGCGGATCGCCGCCGCCGGGTGGCGCGGGGTGCGGTGGCGGAACCTGACCATGGGGGTGGTCGCCGTGCACCAGGCGAAGCGGCCGGAGTGAAGCGGGAAATGGAGAGGGGGCGGGGAGGCGGGGCGTGGGATTCCGGGCAGGCCAGGGCAACGGTCTAGACTGCAGGAAAGCACTTGTGAAGCGGTTCACAAGACAGTCAGGAACTCCCTTCGTGACCCAGCAGACACCCCCCGGCACGCCGTCGCGGGCGGCCGACGTCATCGTGGTCGGCGCCGGCCCGGCCGGCTCGGCGACCGCGTACTACCTGGCCACGGCGGGCCTGGACGTGCTCCTCCTGGAGAAGAGCCATTTCCCCCGGGAGAAGGTCTGCGGTGACGGGCTGACCCCGCGCGCGGTCAAGGCGCTGACCGCGATGGGCGTGCCGATCGGCGAAGCCGACGGCTGGGTGCGCAACAAGGGCCTGCGGATCATCGGCGGCGGCGGCCGGATCGAGCTGGACTGGCCCGAGCTTTCCAGCTACCCGGGGTTCGGCCTGGTCCGCAGCAGGCTCGGTTTCGACGAGACCCTGGCCAGGCACGCCGAGAAGGCGGGCGCGCGGCTGCTGGAGGGCTGTCACGTGACCGGCCCGCTGCTCGACGACCGCACCGGCCGGGTGATCGGGGTCACCGCCCAGCACACGGTGGCCGGCGAGAAACGTGAACGGGTCGTGCGGGGGCGGGTCGTCGTCGCCGCCGACGGCAACTCGTCGCGGCTCTCGGTGGCGATGGGCCTGCGCAAGCGGGCCGACCGGCCGCTCGGCGTCGCGGTGCGGAGCTACTACACCAGCCCGCGGCACGACGACGACTACCTGGAGGCGTGGCTCGACCTGTGGGACGGCGACAATCTGCTGCCCGGCTACGGCTGGATCTTCGGCATGGGCGACGGCACCAGCAACGTCGGGCTGGGGCTGCTGAACACCTCCGAGGCCTTCGGCAACATCGACTACCGGGTGCTGCTGCGCCGCTGGCTGGCCGGGATGCCGGCCGAGTGGGGGCTGACCGAGGAGAACCGCACCCAGCCGGTGCGCGGCGCCGCGCTGCCGATGGGGTTCAACCGCACCCCGCACTACACGAACGGGCTGCTGCTGGCCGGCGACTCCGGCGGCATGGTCAACCCGTTCAACGGCGAGGGCATCGCCTACGCGCTGGAGGCGGGCGAGATCGCCGCCAGGACCGTCGTGCAGGCGCTGGCCAGGCCGACCGCCGCGGGCGCCGAGACCGTGCTGCGCACCTACCCCAGGCAGCTCAAGGACGCCTGGGGCGGCTACTACACGCTGGGCCGGACGTTCGTGCACATGATCGGCCACCCGGCGTTCATGAGGTTCGCGACCAGGCACGGGGTGAAGCGGCCCTATGTGATGCGGTTCACGATGAAGCTCCTCGGCAACCTGACCGAGGCCAAGGGCGGCGACGCGGTCGATCGCCTGCTCAACGCCGTGTCTAAGATGACCCCGGCGGCTTAACGGTGACCTGCCATGGCAAGGGGGTGACGAGGGGATGGACCTGAGCCTCTACGTCCCGATCATCGTGCTCGCGGCGCTGGCCGCTGTCTTCGCCGCGTTCTCGTTGGTCATGGGCTCGCTGGCCGGCCCGAAACGGTGGAACCGGGCCAAGCTCGAGGCCTACGAGAGCGGCATCGAGCCCACGCCGGGCAACATCCGCACCAGGTTCCCGGTGAAGTACTACCTCACCGCGATGCTGTTCATCGTGTTCGACATCGAGATCATCTTCCTGTACCCGTGGGCCGTCGCGTTCGACAAGCTCGGGGTGTTCGGCCTGGTCGAGATGGTCACGTTCGTCGCCACCGTCCTTGTCGCGTACGCCTACGTATGGCGGCGCGGCGGTCTGGAATGGGACTGAGCCATGGGCTTGGAAGATAAGCTGCCGAGCGGCATCCTGCTGACCACGGTGGAGAAGCTGGCCGGCTACGCGCGCAAGAGCTCGGTCTGGCCGGCCACGTTCGGCCTCGCCTGCTGCGCGTTCGAGCTGATGTCGGCCGGCGGCCCGCGGCACGACCTGGCCAGGTTCGGCATGGAGCGGGCGTCGAACACGCCGCGGCAGGCGGACCTGATGATCGTGGCCGGCCGGGTCAGCCAGAAGATGGCGCCGGTGCTGCGGCAGATCTACGACCAGATGTCCGAGCCCAAATGGGTGATCTCGATGGGCGTGTGCGCGTCCAGCGGCGGCATGTTCAACAACTACGCGATCGTCCAGGGCGTGGACCACATCGTGCCGGTGGACATCTACCTGCCCGGCTGTCCGCCCCGCCCGGAGATGCTGCTCGACGCGATCCTCAAGCTGCACGACAAGATCCAGAATATGAAGCTCGGCGTGAACCGGGAGCGGCAGATCACCGAGCTGGAGCAGGCCAGGCTGCGCCGGCTGCCGCTGCTGCCGAGCCTGAGCGGGCCGGCGCCGGGCGGCTCCGCGGCCGGAACCACGGGGACGGGCCAGTGACCGAGACGAACCAGCCCGGCCAGCCCGGCGAGGCCAACGGCGCGCAGCCGCCGGACCCCGCGGCGATCGCCGGCCGGGAACGGCTGTCCGAGCGGGTCGTGCGGACCGGGATGTTCGGCGTCCACGGCACCCCCGATACCTCCGGGTACGGCGGGCTCAAGGTCCGCCGCCCGCCGCCGCTGTCCAGCCCGCGGCCGTACGGCTCGTACTTCGACGAGGTGGCGGACGGGCTGGCCGACTCGCTCGAGCAGTCCGGGATGCGCTTCGGCGACGCCGTGGAACGGGTGGTCGCCGACCGCGGCGAGCTGACCTTGCACGTCCGCCGCCGCTACCTGACCAGGGTGGCGCGGCGGCTGCGGGATGATCCCGCCCTGGCGTTCGAGATATGCACCGGGGTGTCCGGCGTGCACTATCCGCTGGACGAAGGAAGGGAGCTGCACGCCGTCTACCACCTCCTGTCGATCACCCACAACCGGCGGCTGCGCCTCGAGGTCTCGGTGCCCGACGCCGACCCGCACATCCCCTCGCTGGTCGACGTGTACCCGGCGAACGACTGGCACGAACGGGAAACCTGGGACTTCTTCGGCATCGTCTTCGACGGCCACCCGGCGCTGACCCGGATCGAGATGCCGGACGACTGGAAGGGCCACCCGCAGCGGAAGGACTACCCGCTGGGCGGCATCCCGGTCGAGTACCGGGGCGCGACGATCCCGCCGCCGGACGAGCGGAGGTCCTACGAATGAGCACGAGCGCGGACCAGGCCGACGCCGCTGAGGGACGCGTCTACAACGTCGCCGGCGAGGACTGGGACGAGGTGGTCGCCGCGGCGGACGAGGCGGGGCGCCTCGGCCAGGAGCGCCTGGTCGTCAACATGGGCCCGCAGCACCCGTCCACCCACGGGGTGCTGCGGCTGATCCTCACCCTGGACGGGGAGACCGTGACCGAGCTGCGCCCGGTCGTCGGCTACCTGCACACCGGCATCGAGAAGAACCTGGAGTTCCGCACCTGGACCCAGGGCGTGACGTTCGTCACCAGGGCGGACTACCTGATGCCGATCTTCAACGAGACCGCGTACTGCCTGGCGGTGGAGCGGCTGCTCGGCATCTCCGACCGGATCCCCCACCGCGCGAACGTGATCCGGGTGCTGCTGATGGAGCTGAACCGGATCTCGTCGCACCTGGGCGGGATCGGCCCGTTCGGCCTGGAACTGGGCGCCAGCACCGTGTTCATCTACGGGATGCGGGAGCGGGAGAAGGTGCTCGACGTGTTCGAGCTGATCACCGGCCTGCGGCTGAACCACGCCTTCATCCGCCCCGGCGGGGTGGCGCAGGACCTGCCGTCCGGCGCCATCGAGAAGCTCAGGGAGTTCCTCGCGGTCATGCCGGGCAAGCTGGCCGAGATCCACGCGCTGTTCGACGCCGCCCCGGTCTTCCACGCCAGGACCAAGGGCATCGCCTACCTGGACCTCGAGGCCTGCATGGCGCTCGGCGTCACCGGTCCCATGCTGCGCAGCACCGGCCTGCCCTGGGACCTGCGCAAGAGCCAGCCGTACTGCGGCTATGAGACCTACGAGTTCGACGTGCCCACGGTGAAGACCTGCGACGCCTACGGCCGGTACCTGCTCCGGATGGATGAGATGGACCAGTCGCTGCGGATCATCGCGCAGTGCGTGGACCGGCTGTCGGCGAAGCGTCCCGCGCACGACCCGGTGATGATCGAGGACGCTAAGATCGGCTGGCCGGCCCGGCTGGCGCTCGGCCCGGACGGGCTCGGCCCCGCGCCCGACCACATCGCCCACATCATGGGCCAGTCCATGGAGGCGCTCATCCACCACTTCAAGCTGGTGACCGAGGGCTTCCGGGTCCCGGCGGGCCAGGTGTACGCGGCGATCGAGTCGCCCCGCGGCGAGCTCGGCTGCCACGTGGTCAGCGACGGCGGCACCCGGCCGTTCCGGGTGCACCTGCGGGACCCGTCGTTCAACCACCTGCAAGCGCTGCCGGCGATGGCCGAGGGCGGCCTGGTCGCCGACGTCATCCCGGCGATCGCCAGCATCGACCCGGTGCTCGGAGGTGTGGACAGGTAATGGTGCCGCCCGACGACCTGCGGTCCAAGCTGGCCGCCGACGCCGCCGAGATCATCGGCCGCTACCCGAAACCGCGCTCGGCGCTGATGCCGCTGCTGCACCTGGTCCAGTCCGAGCAGGGTTACGTCTCCGGGGAAGGCATCGCGTTCTGCGCCGAGCGGCTCGGGCTCGCCGAGGCCGAGGTCGCCGCCGTGGCCTCCTTTTACACCATGTACAAGCGGCAGCCGGTCGGCGAGTACCACGTCGGCGTGTGCACCAACTCGCTGTGCGCGGTGATGGGCGGCGACGCGATCTTCGCCGCCCTGCAGGACCACCTCGGCGTGGGCAACGACGGGATAACCCCGGACGGCAAGGTCAGCCTGGAGCACCTGGAGTGCAACGCGGCCTGCGATTACGCCCCGGTGGTGATGGTGAACTGGGAGTTCTTCGACGACATGACCCCGCAGTCGGCCGCCGGCCTGGTCGACGGGCTGCGCTCCGGCGCGGAGGTCGTGCCGACCCGCGGTGCTCCGCGGCTGTGCACGTGGAAGCAGGCGTCGCGGATCCTGGCGGGCTTCCCCGACGGCCAGGCCGCCGGCGGCCACACCGCCGGCGGCCCCAGCCTGGCCGGCCTGCGCAAGGCAAAGGAGCAGGGCTGGGCCCCCGAGCCGGCGGCCAGCGGCAACGGAGGCCCCCGGTGACGACCATCCTGACGCCCGCGCTCACCGCGCACTGGGACGAGCCCGACTCGTTCACGCTGGCCGGCTACCGGCGCGACGGCGGCTACCGGGCGCTGCCCAAGGCCCTGGCCATGTCCCCGGACGAGGTCATCTCGACCGTCAAGGAGTCGGTGCTGCGCGGCCGCGGCGGGGCCGGCTTCCCCACCGGCGTGAAGTGGGGGTTCATCCCGCGGGGCGACGGCAAGCCGCACTACCTGGTGGTCAACGCCGACGAGTCCGAGCCGGGTGCCTGCAAGGACATGCCGACGATGCTGAACAACCCGCAGGCGCTGATCGAGGGCATCGTGATCGCCTCCTACGCGATCCAGGCGAACACGGCGTTCATCTACGTCCGCGGCGAGGTGCTGCACGCGATCCGCAGGCTGCAGTACGCGGTCGCGCAGGCCCGCGAGGCGGGCTTTGTGGGCCGCAACATCCTCGGCTCAGGCTTCGACCTGGACATCGTCGTGCACGCCGGGGCGGGCGCCTACATCTGCGGCGAGGAGACGGCGCTGCTGGACTCGCTAGAGGGGAAACGCGGCCAGCCGCGGCTCAAGCCGCCGTTCCCCGCGACCTCCGGCCTGTACGCGAGCCCGTCGAACGTCAACAATGTGGAGTCGATCGCCAGCGTACCCTGGATCATCGCCCACGGCTCAAAAGACTTCGCGGCGCTCGGGACGGAGAAGTCCAAGGGCTTCGGGATCTTCTCGCTGTCCGGGCATGTGACCACTCCAGGCCAGTACGAGGCGCCGCTGGGCACCACCCTGCGCGAGCTGCTCGGCCTGGCGGGCGGCATCCGCGCCGGGCACCGGCTGAAGTTCTGGACGCCGGGCGGGTCCTCCACGCCGCTGTTCACCGACAAGCACCTGGACGTGCCGCTGGACTACGAGTCGGTGGCCGCCGCCGGGTCGATGCTCGGCACCAGGTCGATCCAGCTCTTCGACGAGACCACCTGCGTGGTCCGGGTCGTGCTGCGGTGGAACGAGTTCTACCAGCACGAATCGTGCGGCAAGTGCACGCCGTGCCGGGAGGGCAGCTACTGGGTCGTGCAGCTGCTCGGCGCCCTCGAGCGCGGCGAGGGCAGCGAGGCCGACCTGGACAAGCTGCTCGACATCTGCTCGAACATCACCGGCCGGGCGTTCTGCCCCCTGGGCGACTCGATCGAGCCTTCGGTGAAGTCGTCGATCACGTACTTCCGGGATGAGTACATCGAGCATCTGAAGGGCGGCGGCTGCCCGTTCGACCCGGCGGCTTCCACCCTGTTCACCATGGAGACCGCCCGATGACTGTGCAAGCGAGCCAGGGCGCGGGCGGCGGGGTCGCCCGCCCGGCCGATGGCGTGACGGTCACGATCGACGGGTTCGAGATCACCGTGCCCAAGGGGACGCTGGTGATCCGCGCGGCCGAGCAGCTCGGCATCCAGATACCCCGGTTCTGCGAGCACCCGCTGCTGTCCCCGGTCGGGGCCTGCCGGCAGTGCCTGGTGCAGATCGAGGGGCAGCCCAAGCCCCCCGCGTCGTGCACCACGACCTGCACCGATGGCATGGTCGTGCA
>JASHPR010000214.1 GCA_030038015.1 Streptosporangiaceae bacterium | reverse complement strand
GGCCGGCCATGCCTGCCGGGCCTGGCGAGCCCGTGGGGCCCGCCATGGCTGCCGGGCCTGCGGTCCCTGCCAAGCCCGCGGTCGCGGCGGAGTCGCTGGCGGGCAGGCCGGCGCAGGGGCCGGCGCAGGCCGGGGAGAAGCCGGCCCGGGTCGCCCGCCCCGCCGCAGCGGGCAGCACCGGCGAGGTTGGCCCTATGGACGGAATGGCCCACATGGACCAGATGGAGCTGCCCCTGGTGCTGCCCGAGCCGCCAGAGCCGGCCGCAGCGCTTGACCTGCTGCTCCCCTCGGCGGTGACGAGGAAGCGGGAACCTGCGCCAGAGGCCGTGGCGGACCCGCAGGCGCTGGCGACGATGACGGCCTGCCGGGACGACGGGGTGACGGCGGTCTGGCTCGGCCGCGTGGTCAGGGGCGAGTTCGTCCCGCTGCCGCCCGCGATCGCCGGGCTGGCCGCCACCGCGCTGCTTGCCTGGCTCGGCATGCGGGAGCTGCCCGGGATACTGCTGCTCACCCCGCTGGTCGTGATGCTGCTCGCGGCCTTCGGGTCCAGGCACCCGCATGACGGGCGCATGGACTGGCTGACCCCGGCGGTGCTGCTGGCCAGCCAGCTGCTGTACTTCGCCGCGCTCGGTTTCGCGTTCCGGGTGGCCCCGCCGGTGACGTTCACCCTGTGCGGCCTGGTCGCCCTGCACTACATCGAGCTCTCCGGCCGCACCAGGCCGGGCACGGGCCAGGCCCCCGACACCAAGCTCGGCTGGGAGGGCCGGATGTTCATCGCGGGCGTGGGCGCGATCGTCGGCATCGCGCTGGTCGCCTACCTCGCGCTGACGGCGTATCTTTTGGTGCTTGTCTGCGCGCACGTCACGGCAAGCCGCTTGGCTGCCCGGGAAGGAGAATGCCGGTGATCGGCATGGTTCTTGCTGCCGGTGCCAGCAGGCGCCTGCGCCCGGACACCGACGAGCTGCCCAAGGCGCTGCTTCCGGTCGCCGGACAGACGACGATCCTGGACATCGCGCTGCGCAACCTGGCGGCGGTCGGCGTGAGCGACGTGGTGATCGTCGTCGGGCATGCCGCGCACGCGATCGCCGACAGGGCGGCCAGCCTTGAGGCCGAGTACGGGGTCACGCTGGAGCTCGTGCACAACGGCCGGGCGCTCGAGTGGAACAACGCGTACTCCCTGTGGCTGGCCCGGGAGTACTTCAGCCGCGGGGTCCTGCTGGTCAACGGCGACACCGTGCACCCGGTCAGCGTGGAGAAGACGCTGCTGGCCGCCAGGGTCTCCGGCGCGGCAGCCGGGGCCCGGGTGATCATCGCCGTCGACGACACCAAGCCGCTCGCCGACGAGGAGATGAAGGTGGCCCTCGACGCCAGGGGGCTGCTGAGCAAGATCTCGAAGCAGCTGGACCCGGCCAGGGCGTACGGGGAGTACATCGGCGCGACGCTCATCGAGCCCTCGGCCGCGGTGCCGCTGGCCGACGCGCTCGAGACGACCTGGCGCCGGGATCCGGGGCTGTACTACGAGGACGGCTACCAGGAGCTCGCCGACCGGGGCGGCGAGATCGCCGCCGTCCCCATCGGCGATGTCGACTGGGTGGAGGTCGACGACCACGCCGACCTGCGCCGGGCGCGGGAGATCGCTGCCCACTGCTAATCTCGCGGGCATGCCGCTGCTGGCCCGCATGCTCGCCGCGCCGATGGTGATCGACGTCCGGCCGGGCGCTATCTGCGCGCTCGGGGACCTCCTCGCCGACCGGCGCATCGCCACCGCGGGCCGGGTCGCGGTCGCCGTGGGCCCGGGCCAGGGCGACAGCATCGCCGCGGAACTGGAGATCGGGGACGCGGAGATCTTCCGCGTCCCCGACGGCAGCCACGGTGCCGCGGTGTCGCTGGGCAAGAGGCTGCGGGCCGGGGAGTACGAGGCCGTGGCCGGGATCGGCGGCGGCAGGACCATCGACGTCACCAAGTTCGCCGCGCACATGGCGGGCATCCCGATGGTGGCGGTGGCCACGAACCTCGCCCACGACGGCATCGCCTCGCCGGTCAGCTCCCTGGAGCACGAGTCGGGCAAGGGGTCCTACGGCGTGGTCATGCCGGTCGCCGTGGTGGTGGATGTGGACCGGGTGCGGTCGGCGCCCGACCCGCTCGCGACATCCGGGATCGGGGACGTCGTGGCCAAGCTCTCCGCCCTCGCCGACTGGGAACTGGCGGCGGCCGACATCGGCGAGCCGGTGGACGGGCTGGCGGTGGCGATGGCGCGGACGGCTGCCCAGGCGGTGCTGCACCAGCCGGGGCCCGCCCGCTCCGACGAGTTCCTCAGGGTGCTGGCCGAGGCGCTGATCATGTGCGGGATGGCGATGGCTGTCGCGGGCTCCAGCCGGCCGTGCAGCGGCGGCGATCATGAAATCATGCACGCGATCGACCAGCTCTACCCGGGCACGGCCAGCCACGGGGAGCTGGCCGGGGTCGGCGCGCTGTTCTGCGCGCACCTGCGCGGCGACCCGGCCCAGGCGGAGCTCATCTCCGGCTGTCTGGCCCGGCACGGGCTGCCGAGGACCCCCGGCGACCTCGGCATGCCGCTGGCCGATTTCGCCCGCGCCGTCACGTTCGCGCCCGATACCCGGCCCGGGCGGTACACGATCCTGGAGCGCCTCGCCATGTCGGAGGCTGAGGTAGCGAAGCGAGTGGAGGAGTATGTCCGGGCCTACGCTGGCTGAGCTGCGGGCCGAGGGCCAGCCGCCGGCAGTGATGGACAGATTGAACGATGAGCACTGGGCTGGCCGCCTGTACATGCGGAAGCTCTCGCCGCGGGCGACCTGGATCTTCGCCAGGCTCGGGTGGTCGCCGAACGCCGTCACCTGGGCGTTCATCGTCTGCGGGGTGGCCGCCGGGGTCGTGGTGGCGTTCGGGGGGCTGGGCACGGCCGTCGCCGCGGCGGTGCTGATCCAGGCGTACCTGCTGTTCGACTGCTCCGACGGCGAGCTGGCGCGATGGAGCAAGCGGACCTCGGTCAGCGGCGTCTACCTGGACGGGATCGGTCACTACCTCGGCGAGTCGGCGCTGCTGGCCGGGCTGGGCGTCCGGGCGCAGGGCCATCTCACGCTGTCCGGCGGCTACGTGAGCGCGGGCCTGGCGGCTGCCCTGCTCGCGGCCATCGTGAAGGCGGAGACCGACAACGTGGTCGTCGCCAGGGCCAAGGCGGGGCTGCCCGGCACCTACGAGGACGCGGCGCTCGCGCCGCGCTCGCAGCGGCTGGCGCTGGCGCGCCGCCTGGCCAGCGTGCTCCGGGTGCACCGGATCACCCACGCGGTCGAGCTCTCGCTGCTGATCCTGGCCGCGGCGATCGCGGACACGGTGCGCGGCGGGCTCACCGCGACCCGGGTGCTGGACATCGCCTGCCTCGTGGTCGCGGGGGCGATGGCCATCGCGCACCTCGCGGCGATCCTCGCGTCGAGGCGGCTGCGGTGAAGCTGTCCTGCGTGATCCTGACGATGGGCAACCGGCCGGCCGAGCTGGACCGGGCCGTGGCCAGCGCCGTGGCGCTGGGTTCGGGCGGGCTGGACGGTGGCGTGGAGGTGGTGGTGGTCGGCAACGGCGCCGACGTCCCGCCGGTGCCGCCCGGCGTGACAACGGTCAGGCTCCCCGAGAACGTCGGCGTCGCGGCCGGGCGGAACGCTGGCGTGGCGGCGTGCGGCGGCGACGTGGTGCTCTTCCTCGATGACGACGGCTGGTACCCGGACCCCGGCCTCGGGGAGCACGTCGCGAGCCGGTTCGCGGCCGACCCGGGGCTCGCGGTGCTCTCGTTCCGGGTCGTCGACCCCGACGGCGGCCCCGGCGCGCGGTGGCACCTGCCGCGGCTGCGGGCCAGTGATCCGGAGCGGTCCTCCGAGGTGACCACGTTCGCGGGCGGGGCGTGCGCGATCAGGCGCTCGGCGTTCGAGGAGGCTGGCGGGCTGCCCGCGCAGTTCTTCTATGGCCACGAGGAGACCGACCTGGCCTGGCGGCTGCTCGGCCTCGGGTACCGCCTCGAATACGACGCTGCGGCCCGGATGTGCCACCCGGCCGTGCCGAACGCGCGGCACGCGGCCTGGTACCGGATGGACGGCCGGAACCGGGTGCTGGTCGCGCGCAGGAATCTGCCCTGGCCACTGGCCTGGGCCTACCTCCTGGACTGGCTGGTGCTGACCGTCCTGCGGGAGCGGTCGGCCCGCGCCCTGCGGGCCTGGCTGGCCGGGTTCGCCGAGGGCTGGCGGATGAACCCGGGCGGCAGGCACCCGATGTCGCTGGGCACCGCGTGGCGGATGGCCCGGGCGGGCCGGCCGCCGGTGATCTGAGGCGGCGGGACGCGGATGGCCCGGGCGGGCCGGCCCCCCGCGGTGATCTGCGGCGGCGGGAGCAGCCGAGGAAAAGCGTCAAGCGCGCGCTAAGCTTCGGCAAGTGGAGGTCTCTTTACACTTATGCTTTCGCTGAAGGCGGCGCAGCCTCATGCCTGGCTGCCGGGTTTCCCGGCCAGGTGGCTGCAGCCTGTCAGCGTTCCGCGGTACTGGGCGGCCGCGGCGTTCGCGGTATGCGCGGCGTTCGCGGGCGGCGTGGCGCTTTTCAGCACGAATGACCTGCACCGGCTCTGGGGGCTGATCGCCAGCTGCGCCTACGTCGCGGCCGCGATGGCGGTCCTCATCTGGCGGTCGCGGGGCATCGACCTCGCGCTGCTGCTGAGCGTCGGCGGTGCGCTGGTCACGCCGCTGTTCCTGAACGCCGCCACCGGCCGGAAGCAGCCGGAAGTCTCGGTGATCGCCCGGGCAGCCAAGCAGCTGGTGCATCACCACTCGCCGTACCAGAGCGCCGCCTCGCTGGCCGCGGCCCACAACCCCAACGCGTACAACCCCTACCTGCCGGTCATGTCGCTTTTCGGCATCCCGCGGGCGCTGTTCGGCTCGCATGTGATCACCGATCCCCGGGTATGGTTCGGGCTCGCGTTCCTGATCATCTTCTGGCTGGCGCTGCGGGCCGCCGGGGCCAGGAACTGTGTCCGCTGGACTGTGTTCATCGCGGCGTCGCCGGTGATCGCGTTCGAGCTTGCCGTTGGCGGCACCGACGTCCCCATCCTGGCGCTGATGTGCCTCGGCTTCGCGCTGCTGTGGCGGCGGCCCAGGTTCGCCCTGGCCGGCATCGCGCTCGGGCTGGCCTCGGCGGCGAAGGCCACGGCCTGGCCGGCTGTGGTCGTCGCGGCGGTGCTGGTGGGCACGCGCGACGGCAGGAAGCCGCTGCTGACCTTCCTGGGCTGGGCGGTGGCCTCCTGCGCGTTCATCGTCGCGCCGGTCGCAGCCATCTGGCCCGGGCCCCTGGTGGAGAACACGATCACGTTCCCGCTCGGGCTGGCCGACGTCAAGTCCGCGGCGGCGAGCCCGCTGCCGGGGCACGTGCTCGCCGACACCGGCCCGGCCGGGCGCCTGATCGCCATCGGCCTGCTCGTGCTGGCCGGGGGGCTGATCGCGGCCTCGCTGGTCGTCCGTCCCCCGAAGACCGTCCCGGCCGCCGTCTGGCGGCTGGCCATCGGCCTGGCGCTGATGTTCACCCTGGCGCCCGCCACGCGCTTCGGCTACTTCATCTACCCCGCGTCGCTGCTGCTGTGGCTGGAGGTATCGCGGCTCGGGCTGCGCCAGTCCGCGGCCGGGGGGTCGTCGGCGCGCGGCCAGCCGCCCGCGCCGGGTCCCCGGGCGGTCAGGCCCGCCTAGCGGCCGGCCAGGTCGGCGAACTCCGCCTGCCACCCCGCGTACCAGGCGGCAAACCACGGGTGGGCGGCCGCCAGCGGGACGATGTGCGCCACGGTCTGCGCGTAGTACGCCCGCTGCTGGTCCGGCGCCAGGTTGCGCAGCGTCTGCACGTTGCTCATCCGGTCGGCCAGCTTGACCAGGACGGCGTCTGGCGGCGCGTCGCGGAGCCGGAGCAGGTAGCGCTCCGTGACGTCCGCGTGAGCCTCGCCGGGGCCGGGGTCCGGCTTGGTCACCCAGCCGACCAGATCGGCCACCCGCGGGCCGAACGCGGCGCTGAGATCTGGCAGCGTGCAGGCGGTGTCCTCGGCGACGTCGTGCAGCACGGCGGCGACGAGCACGTCGCGGCTGGTCGCCCCGGCACCCTCGACGAGGATCTGCACCGCTTCGAGCAGGTGCTCCAGGTATGGCGCGCCGGTCTTGCGCCGCTGGTCGCCATGGTGCGCGGTGGCGAACTCCACCGCCCTGGCGATCTCGGCGGCCACCTCGGCGGGCAGCAGCCTGCCGAGGCCAGGCGCGGCGTCGGCCCAGGTATGCCAGCCGGTGAATGTCTCCATTGCCCCCATTGTGCCGCGCATGAAAGAGGGCTGGCACCGTGTCAGCGGTACCGTGCGCAGGCGGGTCACGGGGTGTCCGGGCCCTCGAAGTCCGACTGGTCGCTGCAGATGTTGACGTTGGCCGTGATCGCGCCGTCGGACGCGCCGACAGCGGTGACCGACGGCGCGGAAGAGGCAGACGACGAAGGCTGCGGGGTTGAGTTCAGCCCGGAGAAATCAGAGCCGACGATCAGCTCGATCGTGCCCGGTGTCAGCGACGAGTTCTGCTCCACTTGCACGTCGCTGAGGTCGGCCTTCAGGGTGTCGACCGCGGGCAGGTCGGAGGAGGCCGCGTACTCGATCACGTTGTCGGTGTAGTCAAAGTTGGCGGCGTCTCCGGTGCCGACCACGTTGAAGCCCTTGCCGGTCAGGTCGCTGCCTGCCTGGCCGGCTTCCCCGGTGATCCCCGACCCGTTCAGGACCTCCACGTTAACCTTGGACGGGGAGATGGCGTCCAGCGTGGGCGGCGTGGACTTCTTGCCCGATGTCTTCTTGCTCGCCTTCGGCAGCACGGTGTCGTGCTGGATGGCGCTGAAAAGCTCGTCAGCCTGCGGCTGCTCGAGCACCACGTCGTTGGTGTTCGCTGGGTCCAGGATGTTGGGCGCGGTGATGAACTGAACATGGCCGGAGTTCACGCCCCGCAGGCTGTCGGCGATCTGCAGCATCGTGTTCTGGTCCAGGCCGGTGTCCGTTGCCAGAGCGTTCGTCGCGTCCCGGACCACTTTGAGTATCTTGCCCGGGCTGTGCAGCAGGCCGCTGTGCTCTATCCCCTGCACCAGCGCCGCCATCAGGTACTGGTCCCGCGTGATCCGTTCCAGGTCGGAACCATCGCCGAGGTCCTCGCGGGTGCGCCAGAACGCCAGCGCCTGCGTCCCGTAGATATGGTGATGCCCGGCCGGGAGGTCAAGGCCGGACATCGGGTCATCGACCGCGAACGGCAGGCATACCTCGACCCCGCCGAGGTCATCGATGATCTTTTCGAAGCCCGTGAAGTCGAGCTCGATGAAGTGGTCGACGTGGATGCCGGTGACCGCCTCGAAAGTAATCCAGGTGCAGACCGGGCCGCCGAAGTTCAGCGCCGCGTTGATCAGCTCGACCTGCCCGGGCTCGGCCTGCTGGCCGGTCGTCCCGTCGACCGCCGGGCAGCTCAGGATCGGCACCATGGTCTCGCGCGGGATGCTGAGCACGGTGACCTCGTGGTGGCCCGGGGAGATATGCAGCAGCATCAGCGTGTCCGAGCGACCGCCGGGCGTGGAGGCTGCAGACCCGCCGACGCCATTCTGGCCGACGCGGGTATCCGATCCGATCAGCAGGATGTTCTCGGCGTTGTTCAGCTTGGGCGGCTGGTCGCCGACCAGCCCGGCCACATCGATGCGCTTGATGCTGTCCCAGAGGCTGCGGTACTTGGCGTACGCCACCAGCGTGCCCGCCACGAGCACTCCCACGACGGCAACCGACGTCCAGGCAGCGACCCGCTGCCCCAGCGAATGCCGACGACGACGGCCCTTGGGCTGGCCACGGCGCCTGCCCCGGCCGGTGTCATCCACATCGTTGCGGCGGCTCATCGCTCCTCGGGGCTGCACCTCCTTCGGTCATCGCCGGGCAGTGTGGCCGTCAGGTTCCGCCTATCTTACGTGCTGGTAATGGGCGGATTCGTATGGACTTGGCAAAGCTCCTGCTCACCCCTGCCTGCCGGCCGCCGGTAACGCGGGCTCCTCCCGCTTGGCGGCCGTGAGTCCCGCCGCCGGCTTGTCCTCTACAGTGGGGTCTGTGCGTTCTGCGACCCTCTGCCCGGCTATGCGGCCGCGGCTGACCAGCCTGTGGCGGCCGCGGAAGTGAGCGGCAACCCTGAGGATATCGACGCCGGCGGGCCGGTGGCGGCCGTTGAGCCGGCCAGCCCGGGAAGCGTTGAGCTTGACGGCGCGGGGACCGTTGAGTTTAACGGCGGGGGGACCGTTGACCCGGACGGCGCGGAGAGGGTTGACCCGGACGGCGCGGGGAGCGTTGAGCCGGACGGCGCGGGGAGCGTTGACCCGGACGGCGCGGGGACCGTTGAGCCGGACGGCGCGGGGACCGTTGAGCCGGACGGCGCGGGCGGAGACGGGCATTCCGGTCATCCCGCGCCCGAGCCCGGTCATGGGGAGCCGCCGCCCGAGGTGAGCCCGGCCGCCGGCCGGCGGCGGGCTGCCCGCCTGCCCAAGTATCTGGGGTGGGCTGTCCGCCTGCCCAAGTACCCGGAGCGGCGGTCTGCCCCCCTGCCCCGGCCCCGGCACCCGCTCTCCGCCGGGGCCGCGTTCGCCAGGATCACCGTGCTGCCGGCGATCCTCATCATGGCCTGGCTGCTCGTCGGCCTGCCGCTGCTGCTCGCCGGGTGGTTCCTGCCCGTCCCGATGCTGCTGGTCGCGGTGCTGATCGCCGTTGCCCTGGCCACCGGCCTGCGCCGGGTGCCCGCCCGCTGGCCGCGGGCGCTGCCCGGGGAAGCCGAGGCGCCCCGGCGCCCGGAACCGGACGGGCAGGCCTGGTGGGGACTGACCGGCACCCTCGTGATGGCAGCGGTCTTCGCGCTCTGGCAGTTCGCGGTCAACTCCGAGAACGTCATCGTGCTGCGCGATCCCGGGGCCTACCTGCAGACCGGCTACTGGCTGGCTCAGCACGGCTCGCTGCCGATCCCGGACGCGCTGGCGGTCTTCGGCGGCGCGCACCCCGGCCTCGGCTTCTCCAGCACAGGGTTCTTCGCCAGCGGCACGTCCGTCGTGCCCGGGGTCATGTCGGGCCTGCCGTTGCTGCTCGCCGGGGCGTTCTGGGTGCACGGCACCGCGGCCGCCGCGGCCATGGGCCCGATACTCGGCGGGCTCGCGGTGCTGGCGTTCGGCGGCCTGGTCGGCCGGCTGGCCGGGCCGCAGTGGGCCCCCGCGGCCGCGCTGGTGCTCGCGTTCACGCTTCCCCAGCAGTACACGAGCCGGGGGCTGTTCAGCGAAACCGCCGCGCAGGTGCTGCTGTTCGGCGGGCTGAGCCTGGTGGTGGACGCCCTGGCCCTCGGCCCCCCGGGCTCGCCCGGCACCCGGCTTGTGCCACGGGCGCTGATGGCGCTGGGCCGGCTTGCACCGCGGTCGGCGCTGATGGCGCTCGGCGGGCTGGCGCTCGGGCTGACCGCCGTGGTGCGGTTTGACGGGCTCCTCGACGTGCTCCCCGCGATCCCGTTCATCGGGATCCTTGTGGTACGGCGAAGCAGCACGGCCGTCCCGTTCTCTATAGGTCTCGCCATCGGTGCGGCATACGGCCTCGTGGATGCGTATGTGCTGGCCCGGCCATTCGTGGATTCGCTGCGGCCGATGCCGGAGCTGATCGGGCTGATCGCCGCGTTTCTGGCGGCGATGACCGTGGCCTGCGTGGGGCTGCTGCGGCTGCCCAGGTTCCGTAACCGCCTGCGGCCGGTGCTGGCCAGGCGCGCGGTGCGGCGGCTGCCTGACTTCGCCGCCGTGCTCGCCGTCGCCGTGATCGTCTGCCTTGCGATCCGGCCATACCTGCAGACCGTGCGCGGGCCGGCCACCGGGGCGGCGGCGGACTTCGTCGCGAGCCTGCAGCGCCTCGAGCACCTGCCCGTCGATCCGGGCCGGCTCTACGCCGAGGACACCTTGTACTGGGTCATCTGGTACGTCGGGCTGCCCGCGGTGCTGCTGGGCGGGTTCGGGCTCGCACTGCTGGTGCGGCGGTGTCTGCGGGCGGTGTTTTCATGGCAGCATCCGCCGGGCGCGGCGCGGGTGTGGGTGCTGCCGCTCGCGGTGATCTGCTGCGGCTCGGCGGCCGTGCTCTGGCAGCCGGAGACCGTTCCCGACCAGCCATGGGCCAGCCGCCGCCTGGTGCCGCTGGTGCTTCCCGGGCTGATCCTGCTGGCGGTCTGGGCGGCCGCGTGGCTGCAGGCCCGGGCGCGATCGCGCGGCGGGAGCTACGTGGCGGTGTCCGCCGTGTCCGCGTTCTGCGTGGCGGCGCTGCTGGTTCCGACCGTCGCGACCACGTTCGGTCTGGCACTCACGCACTCCGGCAAGAGCGGCGCGCTGCGGCTGACCGCCGACGGCCTGGCGCTGAAGCGGACCGGCCCCGGCGAGGTGGGTGCCGTGGCCGGGCTGTGCGCCTCGCTCGGGCCGTCCGCCTCCGTCGTGATCGTCGACTGGCCGGTGTCCCGGGAGTTCACGCAGGTGATCAGGGGCATGTGCGGGGTCCCGGCGGCGTGGATGACCGGGCAGCCGACCGGGGACGTGCGGAGCGTGCTCGCAGGGATCGAGCGCGCGGGCCGGCGCCCGGTGCTGCTCGGCTCGCGCGCCTCGCAGCTGTACCGCTACGGCGGCAGCAGCCCCGTCCGGGTGCTCGACCTGTCCACCTCGCAGGACCCGCACACGCTGGTCCAGCCGCCGACCACCCTCTCGCCGGCGCACTTCGTCATCTGGATGTCGGTCGTCGGCCCGTTCGGCGCCGGGGTCTGAGCCGCGGCCCGCCCCGCGCCCGGCGGATTTGCCTGCCGCCCGGGGAGGCCGTAAAGTAAAGAGACTTCATCGCGGGGTGGAGCAGTTCGGTAGCTCGCTGGGCTCATAACCCAGAGGTCGTGGGTTCAAATCCCACCCCCGCTACCAAGCAGGTCAGAGGCCTGATCGCCGGAAGCGGCGGTCGGGCCTTCCTGCTGGATGGCAGCACCGTGGCAGCAGGATCGGGCCGTAACGGGCGGTCGTGAGCGTGCCGCACCGCCAGGGAACGGCATCTTGCATGGCTCTTGCGCCAGTTGGCCGACCGGGTTTGGAGGCGTGTCACTGCCGGCTGTCTGACCGGCCTGCTGGAACGGTTCCGTTCGCTGCCGATGGCCCGGGTCGCCGTGCTGGCCGGCCGCACCATCGCCGACCTGGCCCGCAACGTCCTGGTGGGCGCGCTGATGACGGCCGTCGGATTCCTCGTCGGCTTCCGCTGCCACAACGGGCTCGGCCCGTTCATCCTGGGCCTTCTCCTGGTGCTCGCGTTCGGCTTCACGATGACGTGGATCTTCGCGGTTGTCGGCCCCGGCCGTTCAGCGCCACGGCGCTCATCTACGGCGGCTGCCGTGTCTCACATCCTGTAGCCGCGGGCGAATACGGTAAGGGCCGACGGTCCGACGAGGTGGCAGGGTGGTTGGGGACATGCGGCTGGGCCTGGTGCACATCAATATGGGATTGATGAGTCAGCCGGATGTCCTGGTGAAGGCGGCGCTGGCGGCCGAGGCGGCTGGCTTTGACTCGGTGTGGGCGGGCGAACACATCGTTCTGCCGGATCCGCAGGTACCTCCGTCGCCGATGCGGCCGCAGGACCCGGCGCTCGACTCGTTGCTCGCGCTGACCTGGGCTGCTGCGCACACGACCACGATCCGGCTGGCGACCGGGATAGTGATCTTGCCGCAGCGCAATCCCGTGGTGCTGGCCAAGCAGGTGGCGACCTTGGACGTGCTGTCCGGCGGCCGGGTCATTCTCGGCATTGGCGCTGGCTATCTCGAACCGGAATTCCGCGCCGTGGGCGCGAACTTCGCCGAGCGCGGCGCGGTCACCGATGAGTACCTCGATGCGATGCGCGCGCTGTGGTATGACGAGCATCCCGCTTATCATGGCCGGTTCGCCGACTTCGCCGGCGTCGACGCCCATCCGCGCCCGCTGCAGCAGCCGATCCCGCTGATCGCTGGGGGCCACAGCGCGCCGGCCTATCGCCGGGCCGTCGCGCGCGCCCACGGCTGGTACGGGTACTGGCTGACCCCGCAGCAGGTCGCCACGTCGATGGCCGGGCTGGCCGCCGCCGCCGATCACATCCAGCGGCCCGCTGAGCTGGGTGAGCTGGAGATCAGCGTGACGCCCCGCGGACGGATCACCCGGGAGCTGGCCGCTGAGTTCGCCCGGGCAGGCGTCCACCGGCTCGTCCTGCTCGCACCCCCGACGGCGGACGGACCCGCCCAGACCATCCAGGCCGGCGCCGCGGCCGTCTCCGCCCTGTGAGCACCGTCCGGCCAGCTCGCTTTACGGACATCCTTCGCTGTCGGGCGGCCGACCGGCGCTCGGTCACTCCGCTGCCTGGAGCCAGCGACGCAAGGCACTCCGTAATGGTTCATCTGCGCTTCCCGCTGTCGTCTCGGCGACGAGCGACAGGCCGGGATGCGGCTGCGGCCGCCGGTACAGCCCCGCGCCGGGCGGCAGAGGAGGTGCAGCGGCGGCGGTGGTCATGATTCCTCCTACGGTCGGATCAGGTGCCCGGTGAACGGCTGGGGGCGGCGATCTCACCGCGCCCGGCGATCTGGCTGCGCAGGGCCTTCAGCCCGGCGACGTAGATCTCGGAGAAGGTGGGGAAGGGCTGGATCACGTCGCGCAGCACCGGCAGCGGGACCCGGGCGCGGATGGCCAGCGTGGCCTGCTGCAGCCACTCCCCGGCCTCGGGGCCGAGAGCGTACGCGCCGGTCAGCCGCTCGCCGTCGGACAGCAGGGTCAGGAACCCCTTGGACTCGGCGTAGGCGTGGGTGTAGGTGGGCGTCTTGGCCACCTCGGACACCGGGACGGTCACGCTGAACCGCGCGCTGGTGCCACCCACCGCGGCGGCCTGCGGGTCGGTGTAGACCACGTCGGGCACCGCCTCGTAGTGCGCCTCGCGCGGCTCGCCGAGGATGTTCGCGGCCACGACCTCGCCCTGGTACTTGCCGACGTGGGTCAGCAGCCGGATGCCGGTGACGTCGCCGATGGCCCACAGCCGGTCCGCGGCCCGCAGGCGGGCGTCGACGCCGATGCCGTTCGGCCGGGCTGTGACCCCGACGGTGTCCAGGCCGGCCGGCACACGCGGCCGCCGGCCGGTGGCCACCAGCAGCCGGTCGCCGCGCAGTTCGCGGCCGTCGCCCAGGACCAGCACGTAGTCCTCGCCCTCGCGCCGCGCGGCGGTCGCCTGGACGCCGAGGATCAGCTCGATGCCGTCGCGGCGCAGTTCCTCGCCGAGCGCCTCGCCCAGCGGCGCGGGCTCGCGGGCCAGCACGTGGCTGGCGGCCTCGACCAGAACCACCTCGCCGCCCAGCCGCCGCACAACCTGCGCCATCTCGGCGCCGACCGGCCCGCCGCCCAGGATCAGGAGGCGGCGCGGGACGGCCTTCATGCCGGTCGCCTCGCGGTTGGTCCACACGCCGTCCAGCCCGCGCAGGCCCGGGACCGGCGGCAGCACCGGGTCCGAGCCGGTGGCCAGCACCACGTTGGCCGCGGTGTAGCGGCGGCCGCCGACCTCGACCACCCCCGGGCCGGCCAGCGCGCCGGTGCCTCGGATCAGGTCGATGCCCTTGCCCGCCAGCCAGGCCTGCTGCCCGGCGTCGGAGTAGCCGGAGACCATGAAGTCCCGGTAGGCCAGGACGGCGGCCACGTCGACCTGCGCGCTGGCTCCCGCCTCGAGCGCGCCGTGGACGGCCTCGCCGGGGCGCAGCAGCGTCTTGGACGGGATGCAGGCCCAGTACGAGCACTCGCCCCCGGCCAGCTCCCGCTCGACCACGGCCACCTTAAGGCCCCCGTCGGCCAGCTCGCCGGCGCAGTGCTCGCCCGGCGAGCCGGCGCCCACGACGATCACGTCGTAGTCGTAGCCGCTCATCAGCCCGCGTCCTGCCGGACTGACTCATCCACCATGTCCTGCGCGTGCCAGTCGGGGCCGGGCTGCTGCCCGATCTGCTCCTCGTGCTTGCCGTGCGTGAGCTTGTAATCCACGACCCTGCTCCTCTCCTGACGCGGGTGCCGAGCACACGCTCTAGCTAGCCTGCCCCGTGATCGAGCTGGTAGTCCGGTCATCGCGGTGACCGGGATCGGGGCCGCTGACCGCACGCGTCTGGGTCCACAGCGGGCACCACGTGCCCGTTCGAAATGAAATGTGGGTAACTCAGCCGTCACTCGCTCTTAGGGGCGGAGGAGCGCTTCGCTATGGGGCCGTAGCGGTGCCGGAACAGGGCATGGGCCGGCAGCCCGGCGGCGAGCGGAAGCCAGTAGGAGAAAAGGCGGTAGGCGAGCGTGGCCACGAATGCCGAACTCGGGTGTACGCCGGCCAGGATGAGCAGGCTGCCGAGGCTGGCCTCGACGAGGCCGAGCCCGCCTGGGGTAACGGGCACGAGCTCGACAATGTTGGCCGCTGCGTAAGCCAGCAGGGCAAGTGACGGATGCGGATGGGCACCGGTGGCGGTCAGGGCCGCCAGCAGGCAGCCGAAGTCGAGGCCGACCCGGCCGGCGGTGAGCGCTGCCGCCTGGCGCCACTTCAGGCCGAGGACGTGCCTGACGGAGTCGCGGTCGGCCAGCAGCCGGGTATCCAGGCCGGTGAGCGGCGGGCGGTTGCGGACAATATGGTTCCGCAGCCATTGGGCGGCGCGGCCGATGGCTACGAGCGGCCAGTCCGCCCGAAGCGCGGCCGCGACGGCTATCGCCAGCAGCACGAACCCGGCGGCCCCGACCTCGGCGGCATGCACGAGGCCGGGGCTGACTGCGATGCCGGCCAGCATGGCCGGCACGGCGAACAGCGGCAGCGCCAGCAGCGCGCCCACGTTAAGCAGCGATATCGTGCTGAGCCCGGCGACGGCGGCGTCGGTGTTGAAGCCGGCGGTGCCGAGCATCTCGTACTGGACCGCCGCGCCGGCCGCCGCGCCGCCGGGGACACTCAAGGAGATCGCGTTCCCGCTCAGCCCTGCCGTCACGACCGAGAACCAGGCCGTGGTCCGCAGGGCAAGCCGCTCCAGGGCAAAATAGCAGGTGAACGAGCCGACCTCGGCAACCAGGCCTATGGTCAGCCAGGCAGGATCAAGCCTGGCCAGCCGCGGCCAGGAGGCCAGTACGTGGGTCAGGCTGGGCAGCACCAGATAGATCGCGAGGCCCGCGAGCGCGAGCGCGAGAGCTCGCCGCAGCAGGACCTTCCACGTCAGCGGACGTGGCTGACCTTGCCGCCCGGCGGCTGCCTGTTCGCGCGCATGCTCGTGGCCGCCGGCCTCGTTGCGACGCCTCGCTTGCCCGTGGCCTGACATCCTCACCAGCACAGCGCCGAACCGGATCGTGGTCAAACCTGAAACTCGAAACCCCAGGCCACTGAGTCTGTAACCAGGTCGCTCACGCCCATCGCGCCCCCAGAAATGGCCCAGCCACGCCCGGCGTCAAACGCGCGGCCTCCTGCCAGATGCCCATCCAGCCCCAGCCGGGGCCTCATTGACGGGGCCGGCCGGCGGCGTTAGCGTGTCGGCACCATGATCATCACTGGCGCGATCGGCGCCCTGGCCGTGGCCGGCAGCGGCGCACATGCCTGACGTCGTCACTTTCGGCGAGTCCATGGCGCTGTTCCGGGCCGACCCCGGTGAGGCGCTGCGGACCGCGCGCCGGTTCAGCCGGTCCATCGCCGGGGCCGAGTCGAACGTTGCCGTCGGGCTGTCCCGGCTCGGCTTGGCGGCCGGCTGGTTCGGCCGCGTCGGGGATGACCCGCTCGGGCTGAGCATCCTGGACACGCTGCGCGGCGAGGGGGTCGACGTGAGCCGCGCCATCGTCGATGACCGCGCGTTCACCGGCGTGCTGGTCCGCGACACGCACGCCGAGCGCCGCATCGACGTGGCCTACGCGCGATCAGGGTCCGCTGGCAGCCGGCTCACCCCGGCCGACCTGGACCCGGCGTACCTGGCCTCGGCCCGGGTGCTGCACGTCACCGGCATCACGCCGGCCCTCAGTGCCAGCGCCGGGGAGGCGACCACGGAGGCGATCCGGCTGGCGGCGGAAGCCGGCGTCGTGGTCTGCTTCGACCCGAACATCCGGCGGCGGCTGTGGCCGGACCTGCATGCCGCACGGCGCGAACTGCTGCGGATCGCCGGCCGCAGCCAGATCGTGCTGCTCGGCCACGCCGAGGCCAGGGTGCTCACCGGCCAGGACGACCCGGCCGCCGCGGCCCGGTGGCTGGCCGGCCATGGCGCCGCCACCGTCGCGGTCAAGCTCGGCGCGGGCGGCGCCCTGGGCTTGCGGGACGGCGAGAGCTACCATGGCGCGGCGCTGGCGGTGCACGCCTGCGACCCGATCGGCGCCGGAGACGCCTTCAACGCCGGCTTCCTCGCCGCCTGGCTGCGCGGCGCGGACCTGCCCGGCTGCGTCGACGACGGCAACCTCGCCGCCGGGCTCAGCGTCCAGGTCTGCGGCGACATCGAGGGGCTGCCGTACCGCCGGGAGATCGACGAGCGCCGGGCCAACAACCTGGAGGCCAACCGCTGACGGTGCGCGCGGCCCGCCGGGCCAGGGGCGGGCCAGATCTGGCAGCGCGGCGGGGCGCGCCAGTTCAGGCGGCGCGGCGGGGGCGGCCAGTTCAGGCGGCGCGGCGGGGCGGCCAGTTCAGGCGGCGCGGCCCGCGGCGTGCTCCACGGTCAGCCGCACCACCACGCGCACCGCGCCCGGCTTGTCCGGATCCGGGTCCCGGCCGTCGTACTTCCAGGACAGCTGGGTGTCGAACCGCCGGCCGACGTCGGGCGTCATCGACACCTGGCCGCGCAATTCGACGTAGTTCTCGGCGTCCGCGGAGTCGATCACCGACATGCTCACCCGCGGATCGCGTTCCATGTTGCGGTGCTTGCGCCGCCCGGCGACGGTCGAGAACAGCACGTCATTGCCGTCGCGGCCGACCCACATCACCGACGTGTGCGGGCTGCCGTCGGCGTTGATGGTGGCGAGGACCGCGTAGTTGCGGCCGTCCAGCAGCGCGACCGTCTCCGGGCTCAGCGTCATGGCCATGGCCGGAACGCTAACACCGCCCGGCGCCGCCGCCGCCCGGCTGGTCGCATTGCGGTCTCGTTAAGACCGATGCTCCCCTTCTTGACAGCACTCCGGCCGGCGCTGACCCTATGAGGAAAGCAATTCCGTCATACGGAACCATGTCAGACCACCCGACCGCCACCCCGCTCATCCGGCCGGGGAGGCGCCCCCCGGGCCCCCCGCACGATCCCCTGACCCAGCAGCCCCGGCACCCGGGAGGGAAACAACATGGCGGTAACCAGCAAGTCCCGGCCGGCCCACCTGCGCCGGGAACTACACATCTGGGAGGCGATCGGGCTCTCGGTGGCGGGCGCTTCTCCGGCCCTGGCCATGGCCTTCTCGGGCCCGGGCGTGGCCGCCCTGGTCGGCCGTGCCGCGGCGCTGTCGTTCCTGTTCGCGGCGGTCACCTGCATCTTCATCGGCTACGCGTTCATGCTGCTGGCCCGCAAGTACAACAGCGCGGGCAGCGTGTACGGGTTCGTCGGCGCCTCGCTCGGCCCGCGCTCCGGTTTCTTTGCCAGCTGGGCGATGATGCTGATGTACTTCGTCTTCACCCCCGGCTCGGCGGCCGCCTCCGGCTACTTCGTCGCCGACCTGTTCAACGACCTCGGCTGGTGGCGGGGCGCCAGCTTCATCTGGTTCGCGATCCCGATCACGGTCATCATCTGGCTCACCTCGGCCGGCCTGGCCCGGCACTCGACCCGCACGCTGCTGTCCATCGAGGGCGTCACGGTGCTGCTGATCCTGGTGCTGATGATCGTCATCCTGGTCAAGGTCGGCGGCGGCCACGGCCTCAACGGCGGCAAGCTGACGCTCAGCATCTTCGCCCCGCCCGCCGGGGTCAACGTGCACGCGGTGATCCTCGGCGCGGTGTTCGGCTTCCTAGCCTTCACCGGCTTCGAGGCTGCCGGGGCGCTCGGCGAGGAGACGGTCAACCCTGGCCGGGAGATCCCGCGGGCGATCGGGGTCTCGATCCTGGCGGTGGCCATCTTCTACGTCGCGTGCATCGCCGTGCAGTCGCTCGGTTTCGGCGCCAACAAGGCCGGCTCGGCCGAGTTCGCTGCCTCCAGCGGCCCACTGTTCCAGCTGTCGTCCGCCTACCTGAACGGGGCGGTGCGGGATGTCATCCTGGTCGGCGCGGCGTGCAGCGCATTCGGCGCGGCGGTGAGCGAGGCCATGGCCGGATCCCGGCTGCTGTACGCGCTCTCGCGTGACGGCACGCCGTCTTCGCCGCTGGCGCGGATCTCCGCGCCGTCCGGTGCACCCCGCCGCGCGGTCGAGCTGATCATCGCCGTCAACGTCATCCTGCTGCTGGCGTTCCAGTTCGCCGGGGTGAGCGGCTTCACCATCTGGCAGTACCTGGGGACGCTCGGCACGCTGGCGATCCTGGTGGGTTACGCGTTGGTGTGCATCGGGGCCAGCCGGGCCGTGCTGAACGGGCACCTTCAGGTGGCGAAGTGGCGGGCGCTCGTCCCGGCCCTGGCGGCGCTGATGGTGGCCTACACGCTGTACAACCAGCTGGTCCCGGCCCCGGCCATGCCCTACCGGCTGTTCCCCTACATCACGCTGGCCTGGCTGCTCATCGGCGCCGGGGTGGTGATCTTCGCCCCGCGCCTGGCGACCCGGATGGGTGACGGCCTCACCCGGGCGCTGGGCCTGCCGGTGCTCGGCGGCGACCGCACGCCGGCCGGCCTGGCCGAGGGCCCGCCGGCGGCCGGCTAGCCTGCGCCCGGCCGGTGAACCCGAAGGAGTGTTCCGCCATGGATGCAGCGCTGCCCGACCGGATGCGTTCCGCGCTGGCCGCCCTCGCCGAGCGGCCGGTCGCCGTCACCGACCGGGGCTTCGGCCGGCTGGCGGCGGCCGAGCCGGTGAGCGCCGCGTGGCTGGCGAGCAGCCGGCCGGCGCTTTTCGGCGGGGGCTTCGTGCTGCCGCTGATGGTGCTCCGCGAGTCGGCGCTGGCGGGCAACATCGCGGCGATGGCGGCCTACTGCGAGCAGGCCGGCGTCCTGCTGGCGCCGCACGGGAAGACCACCATGGCGCCGCAGCTGTTCGGCCGCCAGCTGCAGGCGGGCGCCTGGGGCATCTGCGCCGCGACCGTCCAGCAGGTCCAGGTGTTCCGGGCGTTCGGCGTGCCGCGGATCCTCATCGCCAACGAGGTCACCGACGCCGCCGGGATCCAGTGGCTGGCCGGGGAGCTGGCCGCCGACGCCGGGTTCGACTGCTACTGCTTCGTCGACAGCGTGCCCGGTGTCGCACTGCTGGATGAGGCGCTGCGGCCAGGGCTTGACGGCACCGGACGCCAGCTGCAGGTGCTGGTCGAGCTCGGGCGGCCGGGCGGCCGGGCCGGCTGCCGCACGGTCGAGGAGGCGGCCGTGGTCGCCAAGGCGGCGGCCGCCGCGCCGTCGCTGCGGCTGGCCGGAGCGGCAGGCTACGAGGGCGCGATCGGGCACGACAACAGCGACGCGACGCTGACCGCGATCGCCCAGTTCTGCCGCGACCTGCGCCGGCTCGGCACGCTGCTGCCCGACCTGACCGGCGGCGCTGACTACCTGCTCAGCGCCGGCGGCAGCGCGTTCTTCGACATCGTCGTGCGCGAGCTCACCGCGCCGGGCGGCGACGGCACGCCGGAGGTGCTGCTGCGCAGCGGCGCCTACGTCAGCCACGATCACGGGTTCTACCACCGGCTGTCGCCCGGCGCCGGGGCCGGCCGGCCGGGCCCGGCGCTCCGCCCGGCCTTCGAGCTCTGGGCGCCGGTGCTGTCCCGGCCCGAGCCGGGCCTGGCCATCGCGCTGGCGGGCCGGCACGACGTCGCGTTCGACCAGGACATGCCGGTGCCCCTGCGGACCTGGCCGTCCGGCCAGCCGGCCGCGGACGACGACGGTGCCGCCGGGATGCACGTCAGCGCGCTGGACGACCAGCACGCCTACGTCCGGATCCCGGCAGGATCCGCGCTCGCTCCCGGCGACCTGCTGTGCCTGGGCATCTCGCACCCGTGCACGACCTTCGACAAATGGCGGGTGATCCCGGTCGTCGACGATGGCTACCGGGTCGTCGATGCCATCCACACGTTCTACTGAGCCGCGCGGCCGGGCCGCCGGAGCAAGCCGGTGACCGGCCTATGATTCCTTATGCCGGAACGTGGCCCGCTGCGCCAGCCGGCCGGGCCGGCCCCGGCCCGGGCAGCGTGGGGGGTGAGAGGGTGCAGGACAGCGCGGAATCGCCGGTGGCGAGCGTCGACCGCGCGCTGCGGATCCTGGCCCTGATCGGCGGCGCCTCCCGCGGCCTGTCCCTGGATGAGCTCGCGGCCAGGCTGGATATCCCGAAGAGCTCGCTGCACCGGATCCTCGCCGCCCTGAAGTTCCGCCAGTTCGTCTCGCAGCCGGAGCCCGGCGGTGCCTATTTCCTCGGCACCGAGCTGCTGGCGACGGCGTTCCGGTTCCACGACATGCTCGACGTCAGGGCGCTCATCCACCCGCTGCTGCTGCGGCTCACCGCCGAGCTCAACGAGACCACGCACATGGGCGTGCTGGACGGAGCCGAGATCGTCTACCAGGACAAGATCGAGGTGGCGACGCACACCATCAAGCTGTCCTCGGTGATCGGCGGCCGCAACCCGGCGCACGCCACCGGCGTCGGCAAGGCGCTGCTGGCCTGGACGTATCCCACCGACGAGGCGATCAAGGCGTGGGCCGCGCGGTGGGAGCCGCTGCCGCGCCCGACGAGGCGCACGGTCAGGTCCGCGGCGCAGCTGGCCGACGAGCTGGCGGCCGTGCGCGAGCGCGGTTACGCGCTCGACGTCGAGGAGAACGAGGTCGGCGTCCGGTGCGCGGCCGTGCCGATCTTCCTCGGCAAGGCGGTGCCCGCGGCAGCGGTCAGCGTGACCGTGCTGGGTTCCCGTGCCGAGCTGCGGCGGCTCGCGGAGCTGGGCGAGTTCCTGCGCGCGGCCGCGGCCGGCTGGTCCACGGTTCCGGTGTCCTGACGCCGGGCCGGGTCAGCCCCGGCGCGGTCACGTTGACACCCCACCGACCGGGCTGGCAGGGTCGGCGTGACGGCGAATCGGCGCTGAGATGAGCCGTTTTTCCGAGATACGGAACGCTCTTCCGGAAGGAGCAGCCATGTCCAAGCGGGCCGTGGCCGGCACCACACCGGGCGGGGCTTACTCGCCGGGCATCGTGGCCGAGGGCCGGTTCGTCTACGTGTCCGGGCAGGGGCCGGTCCGTGGCGGTGCCGTGGTCGGGGAGTCCACGGCGGAGCAGACCAGGATCGTGCTGCAGAACCTGGCCGCGGTGCTGGCGGAGGCCGGCGCCACCCTGGCTGACGTCGTGAAGTGCGGCGTCTTCCTGGCGGACATCGCCGACTTCGGGGAGATGAACGCGGTCTACGCGGAGATGTTCCCGCAGCCGCTGCCGGCCCGGACGACGGTCGGAGCCGCGCTGCTGGGCATGAAGGTCGAGATCGACTGCGTGGCGGTGCTGCCGCCGGGCCAGCCCGCCTGATGACGCCGTGACGCGCTGGACCACCTGTGCCGCGATCGCGGATGCCCGCTGCATCGGCATCCTGCGAGCCGGCAGCGCCGCCGCGGCGGCCTCGGCCGGCCGCGCCCTGGTCCAGGGCGGCGTCAGGGTCGTCGAGGTGGCCTTCACCACGCCGGACGCGCCGGCCGCGATCGCCGAGCTGAGCGCGGCCTGCCCGGACGCGCTCGTGGGGGCGGGCACGGTGCTGGACGCGGCGGCCGCGTTCGCCGCGGTCCAGGCCGGCGCGAGGTTCCTGGTGTCACCGCTGGTATCGGAAGAGGTGCTGCGCGCCGGGCACCGGTACGGCGTCGCGGTGATCCCCGGAGCCGCCACCCCGACCGAGATCAACGCCGCGATGGAACTCGGCGCCGACGCGGTGAAGCTGTTCCCGGCCGGCTCGCTCGGCACCGGCTACCTGCGGGCCGTCGCCGCCGCGATGCCGCAGGTGCCGTTCGTACCGACCGGCGGCATCACCGCGCAGGACGCGCCGCTGTGGCTGGCCGCCGGCGCGATGGCAGTGGGCGTCGGCGGCGACCTGACCCGCGGCGACCCGGCGGGCATCGCTGACCGGGCCCGCGTGCTGGTTCGCGCCCTGCATGCAGACCGCGGGTCCCGGGGGTGAGACCGGCCCAGGATGCGGCTCCGCCGCGGCTATCGGCGGGCCTGCGGATGGCCGGGCTCCCGGAACCGGGCGCGAATTACGCAAACGGCTCACGTTGAGCTTCCTGCGGCCGCCTCCGTGGAATCTGAATGCATCGTTATAAGGGCCGTCCCCGCGCGGGCGTAATGGATCAGGGAAAGCCAGCCGCCTGCGCCCACAGGCCCAGGGGTGGGACAGTTTGGGAGCAAATGCGAACATTCGAGAGCTTGCGTGCTGAGGTTTTAGAGCTTTTCACGCGGCTCAGCGATATTGCCGCGGCCAGGGGCGCTGAAGAGGCCGCGCGGCGGCTGGCCGCTGGGAAGCAGCGGCTCCTGGACGAACGGCTCGTGGTCGTTGTCTGCGGTGAGTTCAAGCGCGGCAAATCGACGCTGCTTAATGCCCTGCTCGGCGATCGTGGCCTGTTTCCGGTCGATGCCTTTTACGCCACGAGGGTGATCACCACCGCCGCATACGGGCACCCGAAACCATCACCGTCACCATGACGCCCGCTGCCGGCAAGATCCGGCAGGTGGAAATCGGGCGGGAACACATCCCCGGTGACGCGGGCCGGCTGGTCGACTATGCCCTGGCCGTCGGCACCTCCTGCGAGACGGCGCCTGCAGCCGGTGCCGCTTCAGCCCGGATGGCCACTTCCTGATCAGCGCGGAAGGTGACAATGCGGTGCTCTGGGCCCTGGCGTACTGACCGCGCCGCCGGCCCGGGCGCCGTGACGACGGCCGTTCCCACCGAGCTGAGGAGACGCTGAAGGTGGCCGAGGTGCGCCGGCCGGCCGGGCACGCTTGAGCAGGTGTTCGTGCGCCCCGGGGACGAGATGGGCAGTGCCCTGTGGCCGGCCATCGCCCACGAGGAGCAGGGATAGCGGTCCGCTACAGCATCTCGAGGGGCTGGGCGTGCAGCGGCGGGGGGAACTCCGCGTCGAGGGCCACGAGATCATCGTGGTCGAGGGTGACGTCCAGGGCCGCGCGGTTCTCGCCAGTGTGCTCGGGGCTGCCCGACCGCGGGATCGCGCACACGTCGCCCCGCCGCAGCACCCAGGCCAGGGCAACCTGGACCGGCGAGGCGCCGTGGCGGGTGGCGATGTCGCGCAGCACCGGGCTGCCGATGATGCGGCCCTGCTCGATCGGTGAGTACGCCATGACCGGAATGCGCAGTTCGCGGCACATCGGGAACACGTCGAACTCTGCGGCGCGCCGGCTCGGGTTGTAGAGCACCTGGTCGGTCGCCAGGTCGGCGCCCCCGCGCAGGGAGGTCAGGTCCGCCAGGTCGCCGACGTCGAAGTTGCTGACCCCCCAGTTCCTGATCAGGCCCGCCGCCCGCAGGCCGGTGAACGCCTCCAGGGTCTCGGCAAGCGGCACCGCTCCCCGCCAGTGCAGCAGGTAAAGGTCGATCCAGCCGGTTTTCAGCCGCCGGAGGCTGCCCTGGCAGGCGGCCACGGTGCCGCGGAGGGTGGCGTGGTGCGGCAGCACCTTGGTGACCAGGAAGACCTCGGGACGGCGGCCCGCGACGGCCTCGCCGACCAGCGTTTCCGCCTTCCCGTCCGCGTACATCTCTGCGGTGTCGATCAGGTTCATGCCCAGGTCGAGCCCCCGGCGCAGCGCAGCGAGCTCCGATTTCCTGCGGGCCCTGGACTCGGCGAGGTGCCAGGTCCCCTGCCCGAGCACCGGGATCGTGTCACCGGAGGGCAGCGTGAGAGTCGGCATGGGGCCGGCCATCGGATCCTCCCCGCTTCGGGCCGGCCCCGCCCGCGGGGCCGGCCCCAGCTTTGCTGCTATTCCGCGCGGGTCAGGGGCCAGGGCGGCGGGCGTCCGCCGCGGCCTCGCGCTGTCGTGAGGCGGTTATCAGGCTGCGGCCAGCGCTCCGCGCGCCACATCACCCGTTCGGGTAGCTCCGCCGGCCATCGCGCCCCGGCGGCCCGCACGAGAGACTACACGCCTTGGTGAAGCGTTCCCGGTGGTGAGCGCGTCAGGCTCTGGGTAAGCATCAAGCCAGCGAGCGCCCGGGGCGCCGCGCGTGGCAGCAGCTCACGCCGTGACCGGGCGCTGTCACGGCGATCCGGCGCGAGCGCGCAGGCGCATAACAGACAAGAGGGGACGGCGATGACTATCCCGGCAGCACCGCGCCGTTACACGGGCAAGCCAGCCAGCCGCGCGGGCCGAGCCCGGCCGGCCAGCCTCAGCGACGATGAGCTGGCGGGCCAGGTGATGAGCCCGCTGGCGAGCTGCTCGGGGGCGGCGACCGACCCTGACGAGTGGTTCCCCGTCGCCGCGGTGGTGACGGCCGCGCGAGCCGAGGCCGAGCGCGCGCTCGCCCTGTGCGCGGTCTGCCCTGTTCGCGCCGAATGCCTTGAGCTGTCCCTGCGCCAGTGGCGCACGATAGGCAAGCACGGCATCTGGGGCGGGCTGGTCGAGGCCGAACGCGCTGCCGCGCACCGCGAGTGGCTTGCGGGCGCAGAGGTCACGGAGCTGCTCGCGCGGCCGGCCGCCGGGCCCGGCGAGGCGCCGGGGCCAGACACGGGCCCGGCGGGCGGC
>JASHPR010000019.1 GCA_030038015.1 Streptosporangiaceae bacterium | reverse complement strand
GGTGGAATGATCACCGGCTGGTGATCGACGGGATCTTCTACCGCACCCGGGTGGGCTGCCCGTGGCGGGATCTGCCGGAGCGGTTCGGCAACTGGAAGACCGTCTATAACCGGCACCGGCGCTGGTCAGCGGACGGGACCTGGGAGCAGATCCTGGACCGGCTGCGGGCCGGCTGTGATGAGGGCGCGGGCCGCGGGTGGACGGTCGCGGTGGACGCCACGATCGTGCGGGCGGCATCAGCACGCCGCCGGGGCCCGGCGCCAGCCGCCGGGCGATGTGGACCCGGGCCGGCTGGCGCCGGCGGTGCTGAGCGCCCCGGTGCGCCCTAGGGGCTGAGCCGCATGACAAGAACCGGGAGGCGCTAGGCCGCTCCCGGGGCGGGCTGACCAGCAAGATTCACCTGCTCGCCGATTCCGGGTTCCGGCCGCTGGCCTGGGTGACCAGCTCGGGGCAGCGCCACGACTCGCTGGCGTTCGAGCCGCTGATGGGCCGGCTGCGCATCGCCCGCGCGGCCCCGGCCGGCCGCGGACCCGGCCCGGGCGGGTGCTGGGCGACAAGGCCTCCTCCAGCGCGGCGATCCGCGCGCACCTGCGCCGCCGCCAGATCAAGGCCACGATCCCGCAGCCCGCCGACCAGGTCCGCAGCTGCGCTCGCCGGCGCCGTCGCCCAGCAGGCATCGCCCGCGACGGCCATGGCTCTGATGGCCTCGGTCTCGGTCGCCGTCACCATAACCCTGGCTCGCGGGCTACGACCAGATCGCGGCCAGCGTCGGCCCGCCAACGCCCAGGGCGAGGCGGCGGTTCATCGCCCACCCCGACGAGTTTCCTAAATGCCCACCCGGCATCCTCTCTGGCCCGCGGGATCGGACGCACCAGACCGCCGCAGCTGATCCACTGCTTGGTCGTGCCGACCGCCAGCGGCACCGGATGCTCGAACACGTACACCTCGTGGCCGGACGCAGGGCCTCGGCAAAGCCGGTCAGCATCTCGTGATCGTCTGCAGTGGCCGGCCACCATGTCGAAAGCGTCCACATCCAGGCGCTGCAACGTTCGCCGGAACGTTGAGTCCGACGGCACCGCACCGGTCACCCCCAGGCTGGCCAGGGTCTCCCGGTCAGCGTCGGCAGCCCACTCGGCGATCGCGGTGAACGAACGCGCCCCGGCGAGTACCGCGCACACCGCCAGGCTCAAGATCACCGCCAGCCGGTGCTTCCGACCGATGGTGCACGGTCCAGCACCCCGGCCGGCTCCCAGAAGAACTCCTCGTCCCCAATGCCATCAAGGATGCGGCCGAGCCTGTCGCTCGATGCGGCAAACCCGTCCCGCAGAAGCTGTACGCCACTGCCGATGCGACGATGGTCGCGCACAGGCGCGTACGCGCAACCAGCGGGCCGCAATCCCTGACTAGGCGCCCGAGTCGCCGCGCATGTGACTCAGTCTGAGTTAGTCGTCTGCTAGCGCAGCTGCCATTTCCGCCAGTCGGGTGGCGTACCCGAACTCGTTGTCATACCAGGCGGCGACGGTGACAAGGTCACCATCGCTGACAGAGGTCAGCGGCAGGTCGATGATCGATGACCGCGTCTCGCCGACGATCCGGGCGGATGCCCATTCCCCGTGCAGCACCCCGAGGATGCCCGCAAGCGCGCCGTCGCTGGCTGCGGCGACGAACGCGTCGTTGACCTCGGCCGCGGACGTTTCTCTGCTGACCCGTGCGGTCAGCTCAACGATGCTGCCGGTCCGGATCGGCACCCGGTACGCCTTGCCTGTCACCCGCAGGTCAGGCCAGATGAACTTCAGCGCCTTCGCCGCCCCCGACGACGACGGAATGATGTTCTCCGTGGCGGCCCAGGAGTCCCGGCGTTCCTTCATCGGCTGATCGGTCAGCGACTGGGTGTTGGTGTAGGCGTGCACGGTCGTGAAAAACCCGTCCCGGATGCCCACCGTGTCCAGCAGCACCTTGACCACCGGCGCCAGAGCATTGGTCGTGCAGCTGGCCATGCTCACGATGCGGTGCCTGGCCGGATCGTAAGACTCCAGGTTGATGCCCGGCAGCAGCACGGCGTCGCAGTCGTCGAGCGTCTTGCTCGCCGCGCTGACCAGCACACGCCGGGCCCCGGCGTCCAAGTGCGCCTGGGCGCCCGCGCGGGTAGTCCCACGCCCGGAACAATCAAGCACCAGATCGACACCAAGGGCTTTCCAGTCCGGCTTCGCAGTCCGGGCATCGATCCACGTGATCACCGCATCCCCGATGACCAGGCCGTCGGATTCCGCCCGCACAGCGTCGGGCCAGCGCCCGTAGTTACTGTCGACTTCAAACAGCGGAGCCATAGATTCTGCGGCAGCAATGTCAACGATCGCCGACGGCGTGAACAGCTTGCCGGTCAGCCCAGCCCGCACCGCCAGCCGCCCGATCCGCCCAAAACCGACGACCGCAATGCTGGGCATTTTGCTCTCCTGCGCTCGGAATCCTGTGCCGTCATCGTAACGAGGCGGTTGGCGAGGTCGGTGCGCTGCCCCTGCAAGCGTGTACCTCGCACGCGTGCTCTGCACAGACGTCTGCCATCCCCCGATAGCTGCCAAGGTCTGCGACTGTCGGCCGGGTTCGGTCGAGGGTGGCCGAATGGCCCCCGCGCAGCGACGCGAAGCGCCCTCGACGGGTTGCGGCCGGCGCCGGCGCCGGACGATCGCGAAGCCGGGGATGAGCCACCTGGCAATGTGGCTCGCACGAAAGGTCGGCGCGCCCGTGCGAGGGGCCATCAAGGCAGAACGCGCGGCGCGGGCAGCGTCGCGGCAGCGGAGCCTTCTTGATTCATAGATGAAGGCGAACTTTGACAACGCACAACGTAAATCCTGTAACCGCGGGGAGCTGGGCGGAGGCGGCACGGACATCGCTTCACCGTCGGCGCGCAGAACACCCACCTGTGCCCGTCGCGGCTTCGGTCCTCCTCCCGGCCTGCCGGGCATTGTCCTGTCGTCCCCGCGCCCATCAAGGCGCTCACAAGCTCGCGTCACTGCGTGAGGGCGCAAGCCCCCCCGTTGACGGCCACGGCCCCTTGCAGGAAACCGGCGCCTGTCAGGGAGGAAGCCGGCGCCCGCCGCGACCGCCAGGCCGCCGCCCT
>JASHPR010000213.1 GCA_030038015.1 Streptosporangiaceae bacterium | reverse complement strand
CACTCAGTGAGCGAAGCGTCGGAGATAACCAAGCGGCGGTGGGATGCGCTGGCCGCCCGGCACGGTCAGGCCGGGGACGCATACTACGACGTCGTGAGGTTCCTGGCCGGCGGGTCGTCGCTGAACGGGCGGGAGCGACCTACAGTGACGCGGCGCCGCCACGGCTGAGCGAGCCGGCCAGCCTGCGGGTGACGTGCGCCGCGGCGCCTGTCAGCCAACCGTGAGCAGGCGCAGCCCAGAAAAGAAACCCCCGCCGCATTGCGCGGCGGGTGGCACCTGGCGCGCCTTCGTTGCGTGTCTACCCGAGGGCCTCCTGCGCGCGCCGCAACCGGCGATGGTGGCCGCACTTCAGGCTGCTGAGGAACAGCGCTGGCACGGGCCAAGTGCCTGGAACGCATCCTTGGCCGCTGCCCAGGGCCTGCCGCACAGGCCGGTCAGCGACGTTCGGCGACGAACGTGCCCCAGCGCGGGCGGGATTCCAGCAGGCCTTCCGCGATCAGGACGCGCACCGCGCGCTGCGCCGTGGTCCGTGAAACGTGATAGCTCTCCGACAGCGCGTCCAGGCTAGGCACCTGCTCACCGGGCAGCAGCTCACCGTCTGCGATCTTCTCTCGCAGGTCAGCCGCGATCGTCAGGTACGGCGGCACGCGCTCCCGGGGCACAAGATCAACATATCGGGCGGCCCGCCTGCCCGTCGCTGTGCTAGTCTATACTATATTAGTAGTCATGAGGCCAGGTCATCACCTTGCCCGCACCGGCCGCACCACCCGGATGGAGGAGCCATGACCGAGCGCACACCTGCCCGCGCCCAGACGATGGCATCGGTCGCGTTAGCCCTGCTGGAGCAGCGCTGGCCCTCGTGCCCGGCGTTGGACGACAGCATCGCCGCCAAGGCACCGGCCGGGCTTGAGCGAGACTCCCGGTACCTGATCGGCCGTCTCCAGCAAGCCCTCACCGTCTTGCTGGAGGCGGAACTGCCGCCCATGGACGCCCAGACCGCACTGCTGTCCCAGGCTCTTGACGACGCCCTGGCCTGGCGCACCCACGAAGGCCGGCCCTGCGTGCAGTGCGATCAGTCCGGCGACGAGTTCTGCAGCCAGTGCGCCGCTGACTGGGCACAAGCCGACCGATACCACGAACTCGCCCGCGCTCTGGGCGCCGTAGACGACTGGCCCACCATCGCCCGCAGCTGCGGCACCACCGACCCCGGCTGATGCCGTCGTGCCGGTGCCGGCGCACCGGCCGGCAGACGAGCCTGCCGGATGCGACCCCGGCGCTGATCCGGTCCAGCGTGCACACGAACGCTGGACCGGCCGGCCTGCCCGTGTCATTCCTGCGGGATGTCGACGGTGAGCACACCCGGGCGCCAGTCGGGCAGCCGGGCGGCGACGCTGCCGTCCGGGCGGACCAGCGCGGCGAGGCCCGGGAAGTCCTCGTCGGCGGTTGAGCCCGCCTGGCCTGCCAGCGCGATCCACAGCCCGAGCCGCCGCGCATGGCGGCATGCGTCGCCCAGGCCGCTGCCCTGCCACCAGGAGAATCCCTCGCGCCAGGAAGTGTCGTCGCTGCACCGCCCGTACAGCCCGGGGGCCGCGGGGAACAGGACGAGGCGGGCCCCGGCCGCCGCGGCGGCCTCGAACGGCGCGTCGAACCCGGCCTCGGCGCAGATGGCCACGCCGAACCGGACGCCGGCCTGCTCGAAGACGGCCGGCTCGGCCGCCGCGGTGTACGCGTCCTCGCCCTCGCCGAGATGCCGCTTGCGCTGCACCCCGGCCACCCGGCCGTCCGCGGCGACCACCTGCGTGATGTAGGGAGCAGCTGCTCGGTGCGCAGCTGCGGGAGGAACAAGGTGAACGGGAAGCGGGTGTCCAAGCCGGTGAAGTCCAGCCGGCTGGGGAGGATCGCGAAGTGCGACGACGGCACCTGAGTGCCCTCGTCCAGCCAGCAGTCCGCGATCCCGCGCATCGCGAACAGCTCGAGCGTGCGGGTAGAGCGTCAGCGCCTTCGAGTGCGGTGACCGCTCGGCCCGCCGTTCCAGCACCGCCGGCCGGGCGCCGCCGCGGTGCAGTTCGGCGGCGAGCCACATGCCGACCGGGCCGCCGCCCACGACGGCAGCGTCGATCATGCCCGGTTCCTGCCCGGCGTCCCGTTCAGGGCAGTGTCCAGGCAGGAGCAATCAACGGTGCCGATGACGTGCGACGTGACGTGCAGGCCCTCCTGGCCGGAGAAGCCGCGCCGCTGCGCGGCCCACAGCGGGACGTTGACGTAGCCGGGTGCGACCACGCCCGCCGCCACCTCGCGTGCCGTCACCGATGGCACATCCCTTTCCAGCGGATCATCCCAGAACGGGTAGCACGGTGTCGATCTGGGCGACATCGCAGTGATGTGGCTGCGTCACCGGCGGTTACGGTGGTGCGCTGCCGAGACGCGGTGAGGTCATGCGCCGCGAAACCCGCTGAAGTCCGCGAGTTCCCGCTTCCTGAAGACCGGTTGCGGACTGGCCGGCTTCAGCAATCGCGAAGAAAGCTCGCAAAGTCTGAGATCGCACAGGATTGCTGGGTGGTGACAGACTTCCGTGCCATGCCGGCAGAACTCATCCGCAGCGCCCGGCTTTTCGCCGGTGCCCCGTACGCGTACGCCGCCACCGCTCCGGGCATGAGCCTCGTTTTCACCGCCGGGGCATGCCCGCTGGACCTCCAGGGAGAGGTGGTGCCGCCGGGCGATGTCGCCGGGCAGGCTCGCCAGGCACTGGAGAACCTGCAGGTCGTGCTGGAGGAATGCGGCGCCACCGTGCGTGACGTGCTCAAGACGACGGTCTACGTTGCCACCGGCCGCCGTGACGACCTGCTCCTCGCCTGGGGTGAGGTCGTCGCCGTCTTCGGCGAGCATGGTCCGCCGAGCACGCTGCTCGGCGTCACGGTCCTCGGCTACCCGGGCCAGCTCGTCGAGGTGGAGGCGACCGCCCTGGCGGCTCCTCGCTGAGGCTCCGCTCCGGCAGGAAAAGGCAGAACGGGTCCTCGACGGCACGTCGTCGGCTACGGCGGCATCCACAGCGCCTGCCTGAAGCCCGACTCGCCCGGACTGGCGAAAGTCCCGCGAAAAAGGAGCGAACGGCACTTGCGAAGGGACCATTGACCGGTGCCAGCCGAGGTGGCAAGGCGTAGACGTGATATGGACGCCGGAATATCGAGGTGTGCTATGTCATACGATCTCTCGCGTGACATCGAGCGGATAGTTCAGGATGTCCAGAGAGCGCCGTCCGTCTTCAACACGCGGCCGTGGTCGGTCGAGTTCCGTCCCCCTGACCACATCGAGCTGTGGTTACGCGCCGACCTGGGCGAACACGATGGTCTGGCTCGGGCGCGGGGACGCGGCGGTGTGGCTCAGGTGCGGGCGGCTCAGGCGCTGGAACGCGAAGGTATGGCGCGGGCGCGCGCGCGTGAGTATGTCATCAGCTGTGGAGCTGCCCTGTTCAACCTGCGGCTGGCGATCCGGATGGCAGGGCATGATCTCGTGGTGTGGCGCCTGCCCGACCCCGCGTACGCCGACCCCATGCACCCTCCCACGCTGCTTGCGTCGGTCGAGATCGTGACCGGACGCGTCAAGAAGCCCACCATGGCGGAGCAAGAGCTTTATGAGGCGATCGGGCGACGTCACACGAACCGCCAGCCGTACACGATCATCCCGGTGCCGCTTGCCATCATCACGGCCATGGAAGGCGCTGCTACCCGCGAAGGCTGCCACCTTCGGCTCCTCCGTCGGCGCCAGGCCAAGAGGTGGATGCGCCTGACCACCGAAGTTGACAGCGATCCGGAATTCAGGCCGCCATTCCGGAGTCACGTTTCCTTGGAAAATTACGGGCCGCCTCCGAAGAACCGCTACCGGCGAACCCGGAAGGACTTCTGGGCCGGCGCTGAAAAGCGTTTCGAGCGCCAGCCGCAGCTGATGGCGCTCTCCACGGACGACGACGGGCCTGTTGAGTGGCTCCGGGCCGGCCAGGCCCTGCAGCATGCCATCCTGACAGGAACCCGGTATTGCGCGTCGGCTCGGTATGGCCTGGCAGCGAAGCACAGCGTTCCGTACGGGCACGGTTTCCCAGCGCGACGTCACCTCCTGAAGCCTGACGAGCTGGCGCCCTACGGCCTGTCGGCGTCGTTCCTGACCGAGCCGCTTGAGCGTGACGACCTCGAAGGCCGGCCCCGCCGGTGGCCGGGGCGATGGGGATACCCCGAGGTGCCGCAGATGGTCATGCGAGTGGGATACGCCGCTATCCGGTCACACGGGGAAGGGCCGCCGCCGGCGCATATGGCCGACGAACGGTCACAGCCCCGCCAGAAGCCACCACAGGGCACGCTGCCAGCCCCGGACTCAGAGCTCCGGACATGACCTGAGCGCCTTCCACCCGGGTACTGCCCCGCGTACCCCGGCCTGCACTCGAGCTGACGCCGGCCGGCCCGGCGGCCTCCGGCTCGATACGGGATCGATCAGGGTCAGGCCGCCTTGGAAGGCCCGCCCGCGGCGGGCTTCCCTTCACCGGGTTCCTCGCCAGCCGGGCCGCCGCCCCCAGCAGACCGTTCGGAAAGGCTGGGCAAGGGCCGGGGCTCCGGTGGCGGCGGCTCCAGGCCGACGCCAGGGCCTTCATGGCTCTTCCCGAACACGCTGCTCAGGTTCCTCAGGGCACTGGTCACCTCGCTCGGGATCACCCACACCGTGCTGCCCGGGCTCTGGGCGACCTGCGGCAGCGCTTGCACATACTGGTAAGCGAGCAGTTCCGCGTCCGGCTTGCCCTCATGGATCGCCTTGAAGACCTTCTCGATGGCGGATGCCTGCCCTTCGGACTTCAGGATCGCCGACTGCTTCTCACCTTCCGCCACGAGGATCGCGGCGCGCTTCTCCCGTTGCGCGCGATACTGCTTTTCCATCGCGTCCATGATGCTCGGTGCCGGGTCGAGGGCCTTGATCTCCACCCGGGTGACACGGATGCCCCACTTGCCCGACGCCTCATCGAGCACGCCGCGCAGCATGGAGTTGATCCGGTCGCGGGAGGTCAGGGTCTGCTCCAGGTCCATGCTCCCGATCACGCTGCGCAGCATGGTGGCGCTGAGCTGCTCGATCGCCTCCGCATAGTCGACTATCTCGTAGTCCGCCGCGCGCGGATCGGTCACCTGGAAGAACAGCACCGTGTCGATGTGCACCACAAGGTTGTCCTCGGTGATGACCGGCTGGTCCTCGAACGACACCACCTGCTCGCGCAGGTCGATCAGCGGCTTGACCCTGTCCAGGAACGGCACGACGAAGTTCAGGCCGGGCTGCAGGGTCCTGCGGAACCGGCCGAGCCGCTCCACGTTTGCCGCTCGTGCCTGAGGGATGATCTGGACGGTCCTGATCACCATCAGCACCACCAGGACCACCGCCGTGAGGGCAAGAAATATATAAAGCCATATCATGATTTACTCCCGGGAAAAGACAGGGGCCATCGCGCCACCGATCTCGATGACGTCCATAGCGGCACCTGAAGGGATGACAGGTTGCCGTCGTGGGAGCAAAAATTCACGTCTAACTCTGAGGAAGCTCCGCCGGATTCGCGGCCAACCCCGTGCTTCCCGTCAAACCCTGACATAACCTCAACATGCACGGTCCCGTCGCCGGCCATAAGCCGACGTTCGTACTGGATAGGCAGGTCAAACGTCCCTACCTGACCCACTTGACCAGGGCCCGGCAAAAGCGACCAGGACAGGCAGGAATCTTCAGAACCACTGCTCGTCGCTCTGGTCCCGTACCCCAGACCGGCGTGTCCCAGCGCTCCGGCATAGTCATGTGATGTCCGTTTTGGTCATGGCGAGCTGAGTCCGAGTGTGGCCACACGCGGGTGGCGTCCCGGGCGTGGCCAGGACCTGCAGCGGCGCGTCCGCCACCCACTCGCCGACCGCGGTGAACGACTGCGCCCCGGCCAGCACCGCCGCCACCGCTGCCAGTAACAACGACGCACGCCAGAACGCGCATCACGCCATCAACCGGTCATCAGGCCGCCTTGCCGGAGCCCTGCGGCGTGTCCGCCGGCGGACGCGCGAAGCAGGGCGATGCCCTCAGGCG
>JASHPR010000018.1 GCA_030038015.1 Streptosporangiaceae bacterium | reverse complement strand
GCGCTCGGCCAGCAACGGCACCAGGTCAGAGGTGTGGAACATGTCCTTTTCGGCCATCCGCAGCCGCAAATGCCAACGGATCCCCATCTTCCTGATCACGACGGCTCCTCCCACAGGTCACCGTGACGTGCCCGCAGCGACCGTTCCAGCAGCCGGTTGCGGTACTCATCCGACACGCCCGTGTAGATCGCCGTCGTCGACGCGTACGCGTGCCCGACCTGGTCCTGCACGAACCGCTCCGGGTAGTCGAACTCCACCAGGTGCGTCACATACGAGTGCCGCAGCGAATGCAGGTCCAGCTCGCCCGGCAGCCCTGCCAGGTCACGCGACTCGCCGAACGCGCGGTTCAGGCCCCGGTGCGAGATCCGGCCGCGCCGCTCGGTCACCCAGAGCGCCGGATGCCCGCCGGGGGCCAGCCGCGGCCGGACCTCCGCCAGGTAACCGGCCAGGACCGGCACTACCCAGTCCATCTCCGGCACCGTGAGCACGGTGCGCCGTTTCGGCGGGCTGCCATGCGAGGACTTGCCCCAGCGCACGAACAGGGCGCCGATCTCCCCGTAATCCGGCGCCTTCGGGTTTCTCCGCAGGTCCGCCACATCCAGCCCGCACACTTCGCGGCGGCGCAGCCCGAACGCATAGACCGTCTTGAGCATCGCCGCGTCCCGCATCGCTGCCAGCAGCCCCTTGCGGCGCCGGGCCCGGATCTCCTCCGCCCGCCCGTCAGCCGCGTCGAACAGCGCCTGCACCTCGTCATACGTCAGCGGCCGCCGACCCGGCTCGCCCTCGTAATCAGCGACATGAACAACCGTGTTCCACTCATGCAGAACCTGCTGCGGCGCATCCCCGAACCACTCCAGGCACCTGACCGGCCAGCCATACCGGGCATCGGTCACGTAATCGCAGAACATCCGCAACGTCACCTGATGATTCCGCAACGTCGACACCGCGACCCTCATCGACGCGAAGAACGCCTCCGCCTCCGGCGGATCCCACTCCCACGGGTACTGGCCCGAGAACCGCGCGAACCGCCGCACCAGATCCAGCCGCGGCCGGATCGTGCCGCCCTCCTTCAGGAACCGGGCCCGCTGCTGCGTCGCCCAGCCCTCCAGCATCGCCTCGAACACCGCCGCCGGCCGGTCAAGATGCACCACCCCAGCCGCCAGAGCCAGCCCCGCCGACCCCGGCAGACCCGCCATTCCCCCGCCGTCCATGACGTTGCATCCAACACAACATTGATGCTTCAGTCAAACAGGCGAGCCGGGAAACCGCCGCAACCGGTCATCCTGGTCGCAGGCCCAGGACGACCGGTCTACGGCCTACTTCTTGCCCTTGGCCGCGCCGAACTGAGCCTGTGACAGCGCGCTCGCTGCCGCAGACCGCTCATCGGCCGTCGCGCTCGGATCGTTCAGCACACGACCGGCGTCCGAAGCGGCCACCGGGCCAGTCTGCCGACCGCCCATGACCTGAACCAGTGCGCTCGCCGCCGCAGACCGCTCCTCAGCCGTCGCCTTCGGATCCGCGAGGACACGGGCCGCGTCCGAAGCGGCTACCAGACCTGTCCTCCGGGGGTTCTCCGCCATAACTTCCACCTCCCTCCCACGGTTCTTGATCCGCGGCCCGAAGTCGTGATGTCATCTGCACTGGCACATGCACGACATCACAACTCGCGCCGCGAACGGGCGTCTTGTCCCCTGCGAGACAAGACGCCCGTTCGCACTGATCGCCCGCAGGCGACCACATGCCACCCACGTGGTCAGGGATCGCAACTCCCTGGCCGCTCTGGAGCCCGCATCACCTCTCGCCATATGTTGCATCTAATGCAACATGGCTCAGTGTTAGCTGCAGCCGCTGGTGGAGCCGCAGCCTTCGCACACGTAGCAGCTTCCGGCGGGCCGCATCTTGGTGCCGCAGTTCAGGCACAGCGGCGCGTCCGCACTCCGCCCCTGCTGCGCCTCGACCAGCTCGGTTGAGCTGTGCGGCGCGGGTGAGCCCGCCGTGGCGCCGCGTTCAGGCTTGTGACCTTCAGCCTGTTGCGGCCGCTCGACCGGCACCGACTGGGCCAGCTCCTCCGGGTCCACCTCGTCCGCAGACGTGCCGGGCTCCCCGCCGGCCAGCGCGGCCGAGCGCTCGGCGACCGACAGGATGCCCAGCTCGGCGCGCTGGTCGTAGGACAGGTGGTCGAGGGCCAGGCGGCGGAAGATGTAGTCCATCACCGAGCTGGCCATCCGGATGTCGGGGTCGTCGGTGATCCCGGCCGGGTCGAACCGCATGTTGGTGAACTTGGCCACGTACGACTCCAGCGGGATGCCGTACTGCAGGCCGACCGAGATCGCGATCGAGAACGCGTCCATCACCCCGGCCAGGGTCGAGCCCTGCTTGCCGAGCTTGAGGAAGACCTCCCCGATGCCATCGCCCGGGTAGCTGGAGGCGGTCATGTAGCCCTCGGCGCCGGCCACCGAGAACCGGGTCACCGTCGCCGTCCGCTGCTTGGGCAGCCGCCGCCGCACCGGGCGCACCTCGTGCGGCGCCGCCGTCTGGGCGGCCGCCGCCTCCGCCGCGGCCGGCTTCTTCCTGGCCGCCGACAGCGGCTGGCCCACCTTGCAGTTGTCGCGGTAAATGGCCAGCGCTTTCAGGCCGAGCTTCCAGCCCTCGAAGTAGATCTTCTCCACGTCCTCGACCGTGGCCGATTCGGGCATGTTCACGGTGTTGTGGTTGACGATGCCATTCGCCACGAAGGCATGCGTTTCAGGTACCGAGAGATCGAATACTTCTTCCTCTCCGGCATCAGCAACCGACGCCACCGGCGAGAAGTGGAGGTTACCTTCGATGACTTGACGCAGCCAGACTGGAAGCTCGACGCCTGGAAGCGTGGAGACCCTCTCAAGGGTTCGCCTCGTGACCTGCTGCGAACGCGGATCGCGCAGGAACGTAAACCCATTCCGCCAGCTTCGCGCGTGATCGGCACCATGCCTTCCGGGCGGGATCATCTCAAAGAGTTCCCGCCCAGTGATGCCCGGCACCACATCGGCGGTCCCGGACCCGCAGTCCTTGCGTAGGTACTCAGCGGCTTCAGCCGCCTTGTCCGGTTCCAGGAACGGCACGAGGCTGACCATGAGCTGACCCTGCAGCCCAGCGGCGTAAACCTCATCGTAGGCCTTGCCGTACTCCTTGTTGTGCTTCGTAATCCGGCTGTGCAGAACCCCAAGGTTGGTCATGACAGACTGGAGGTCGTCGAGCAACAGGGCACTGTCCAGGCAGATGGCCCACTTCGAGCTGTCGCGAGTGGTGACGTAGGCATCAAGCGCCAGGCCCTGGAGGAATGCGAGAACCATCTCGCGGGGGGAACGCAGCACGGCATCGGGAATCCGCTTGTCTGAGGATCGTGTTCCACAGCCAAGTGCATTCATGAATTCCACTGCAGCCTTGGATGAGACGACAACGCCTGCGCACTTCCCTGGCTGGGCTGTGATCCGTGCCTGCAGGCCGAAAACGGCCAGCCACGCTTCACGCACCCTCTCCAGTACTGCCGGAACAGAGTTAGTGATGGTTATCGTCCAGTTGCAAAGCGTGGTATGCCCCTCGGCGGCATAGGCACCAAGCAGGAATGCCAGCTCGTTGGTCATTTCGGTCGGAAGCGTCACGGCTTTCTGATTGCCGTACGGTGCGGAAATAGCGATATCCCGAAGGCTCTGCGGCGTGGTCGACCACTTCTCGGCGCCGTACTGGATTGCGACAGCGTCACCCTCTTCGATCTCCTCCAGCGTCTTCCACGCAAGGCCGCCAGAGCCCGCGACCAGGAGCCGATGCGGCAGCGTTCCCGTGATCTTGTGCCCTGATCGGAGCGTGACACGCCGGACTGGACGGGTGCCGCCGTAGTAGAACGCGTCAGCTTTCCTGTCCCCGTCAAGAGACGAAACCACCATCTGCTCCTCGCGGAAGGTGTCCGCTGCCTCCCCTCGGTGCAGGCTGCCAATTCTGATCAGTCCATCGGAGGACGCGACCAGTGTCTCGCCGATCACGCATTTTGATATTGCACCCGAGAGGCCAGGCTGGACTGCGGCCATCATCCGGACGTGGCCCATTGGGCTGATAGCACGCTGGCCCATCGCGCAGTCGAAGACCTCGTAGTGCTCGGGCCGCAGCCCGGGAGCGTCGACGACGTGGCCGTGCTCGGAGATGTATTCGACGATGGCCTCGGCCTGCTCGGGCTGATAGCCCAGGTTCTTCAGCGCCCGCGGTACAGTCTGATTGACGATCTGCATTGACCCGCCACCGACGAGCTTCTTGAATTTAACCAGCGCGAGGTCTGGCTCAATTCCTGTGGTATCACAATCCATCATCAAGCCTATAGTTCCAGTCGGCGCCAATAGGCTGGCTTGTGCATTCCTGTAGCCATTCTTCTCGCCTATTTTCAGGCACTCATTCCAGAGTCGATTGGCAGCAGCGAGGATCGTTTCATCCATGCCGCCCAGGGTCTTGACGCTGGCGCTGGCCGCGGCGTGCTTGGCCATCACGCGCTTGTGCGCGGCTGCGTTGCGGGCGTAGCCGTCGTACGGGCCGACCACCCCTGCCAGTTCGGCGGAGCGCCGGTACGCGGTCCCGGTCATCAGCGCGGTGATGGCTGCTGCGATGGCCCGGCCGCCCTCGGAGTCGTAGGCGTGCCCGGTCGCCATCAGCAGCGCGCCCAGGTTGGCGTAGCCGATGCCGAGCTGCCGGTAGGCGCGGGTGATGGCGGTTATCTTCTCCGTCGGGAAATCCGCGAAACAGATTGAGATATCCATCGCCGTGATGATCAGCTCGGTGACTTTCTCGAACTGCTCGACATCAAACGTGTCGTCATCCCGCAGGAATTTTAGCAAATTGATACTCGCCAGGTTGCATGACGAATTATCCAAATGGAGGTACTCACTGCAAGGATTACTTGCAGTAATCCTCCCGGATTCAGGGCAGGTATGCCAGTCGTTGATTGTGCTGTCGTACTGAATACCCGGGTCGGCGCATTCCCAGGCCGCTTGTGCCATTTTCCGGAATAGCGTTTTGGCGTCGACGGTCTGCACGACCTCGCCGGTGCGCCGGGCGGCCAGCCCGAACGTGCCGCCCTCCTCGACCGCGCGCATGAACTCGTCGCTGACCCGCACCGAGTTGTTGGCGTTCTGGTACTGGACGCTGACGATGTCCTTGCCGCCGAGGTCCATGTCGAAGCCCGCGTCCCGGAGAACCCGGATCTTCTCCTCCTCACGGGCCTTGGTGAGGATGAACTCCTCGATGTCCGGGTGGTCGACGTCGAGCACCACCATCTTCGCCGCGCGCCGGGTGGCGCCGCCCGACTTGATGGTCCCGGCGGAGGCGTCGGCGCCGCGCATGAACGAGACCGGGCCGCTGGCGGTGCCGCCGGAGGTGAGCAGCTCCTTGCTCGACCGGATCCGGGACAGGTTGACCCCGGCGCCGGAGCCGCCCTTGAAGATGAGGCCTTCCTCGCGGTACCACTCCAGGATCGAGTCCATGGTGTCGTCCACGGCCAGGATGAAGCAGTTGTGCACGCGCAGGGTCGCCGTGGTGCTGCCGGACAGGTACTCGCCGCTCTCGGTCTGGATGTCGTAGACCTCCATCGGGCCCAGCCGCTCGATTCTGGTGACCCTGGTCAGCTCGCGATCCGAGCCGCCGACGTCGGGCTGGACGTCGAGCAGCTGGTCGCCGGCCCGGAGGAACCCGGCCACGGTGAACTCCCCGACGGCCAGGTCGGTGGCGCGCCAGACCAGGTGGTCGGCGGTGACGTCGAGCGACTGGCCGCCGGAGGTGTGCACGCGGAGCACGTCCTTCACGCCATTGGCCTTGACCGCGAGGATCCGGGTCGTGCCATGCGCGTCATGCACCTTGGTGCCCACGGCGTTGCCGTCGACCAGCTCCCCGATGCGCACCGGCCCGGCCGGCGTGCTGACCAGCGCGTCGTACGGCTGGCACGCGGACACCTGCTGCGGCGAGGAGGTCCCCACGTTGAACCAGACCGGCGAGTTGAAGCTGAAGACCTGGTGGACGAGCGCATAGGTGAGCTCGTGGCCGAAGATCTCCGCGTCGGCCTCGGTGGCGAAGTAGCCGTGCTCCCGGCCGGCCGCCACGTAGGTCCCGACGACCCGGTCGACGAGCTGCTTCAGGCTCCACTCGCGCTGCGGCGTGCCCACCGCGCCGCGGAAGTACTTGGTGGTGACGATGTTGGCGGCATTGACCGACCAGAAGTCGGGAAACTCCACGCCCTTCTGCTCGAAGTTGACCGAGCCGTCCCGCCAGTTGGTCATGACAACGTCGCGGCGCTCCCAGGTGACCTCGTCGTAGGGATGAACGCCCTCGCGGGTGTAGATGCGGCGGATGGTCAGGCCCTTCCGCGCTCCCTTGCCGCGCTGCGCCGCCCCGCTAGCCGTTGTCTCGGTCATGTTCTCCCCCTTCAGGGATCCGTCTGGTGTTGTCGTGGGCCTCGCCAGCCCCCGTGGTTCCACTGATCTGTGTGCCTGAAGTCTGAAGTCCATCGCTGGCCGCCTCACCGGGTGCCAGCACGCTCCCTGTCCGCGGGCTCCCGGTTATCCGGGAGCTCCTTCGCGGCGGGCGGCGGCTGCTCGGCGGGCGGCGGCGGTGATGCCCCGGTCCCGGGTGCAGGCCGGGACCCCTCCGTGTCGCCCGCGACCCAGCCGCGGTCGCGGGCGCGCTCCCGGCGCAGCCCGGCTATCTCCTCCTCGAAATCGGCGAGCGACTCGAATCCCCGGTACACCGAGGCGAACCGCAGGTAGGCGACCTCGTCGAGCTCACGGAGCGGCCCCAGGATCGCCAGCCCCACCTCGTGCGAGGGGACCTCGCCGCTGCCGCGGCTCCTGATCGCGTCCTCGACCCGCTGGGCCAGGATCGCCAGCTGGTCCTCGGTGACCGGCCTGCCCTGGCAGGCGCGCTGCACCCCTCGGATGATCTTGTCCCGGTTGAACGGCTCGGTGACGCCGCTGCGCTTGGCCACCATCAGGATGACCGTCTCCTGGGTGGTGAAACGGCGCCCGCACGCGGGGCAGGACCGCCGACGGCGGATCGCCGCGCCGTCCTCGGCCGTCCTGCTGTCGATGACCCGGCTGTCCGGGTGCCTGCAAAACGGGCAATACACGCGATCCACCTCCCCTCAGGTGCTCCCGTTGCCCCTTGCCGCTGTAACACAGCATATAGCAAAACTACAGCGGTGTAACTACTAGATATTGTGGTCACATCGGCCGCCGGATGCAAGCCCATTGAACGTTACGCCGCGCCGGCTGGCCAGGAACGGCCCGCGGACCCGTGCGCCGCCTGCCGCGCGCCGCCGGTTTGCGCCTCGCCGGCGTGTCGCGCCGCGCGCCGCCAGGCCTGCGCCAGCGGCCCGGTCAGCCTCCGGAGAAGGGACTCAGCAACCCCCGGAACCCGGGACTCAGCCCCGGAACCCCGGGACTCAGCAACCCCCGGAACCCGGGACTCAGCGCCCCGGAACCCAGAGAAGCTCACCCGCCTGGACATTAGCGCTGGTCAGGGCGTTGACGTCGATGATCTGCTGCACGACTGCCCAGGGATTGCCCGACGGCTCGGCCGCCGCGGCGATCGACCACAGCGTCTGGCCCGGCTGGACCACGACCTGGCTCATGCCGCGGTATGGCGACCCGGTGGCCGGCGCATGGCTGGACGCCTGCACGCTCCCCGCCGCGGACATGCAGAGCAGTGTCACGGCGACGATGAGCACCAGGACCGCGAACCCCGCGACGACCAGGCGGCCCCTCCTGGTCAGGCGCACCGGCCGGCGAGCTGCCTGCCCTGCCACCCGCGCCTGGCTCGCGACCCGGGTGCGGCTGGTCACCCTGGTCTGACTGATCGCCCGGGCCCTGCTGGCCAGGCGGGCGTGGCCGGCCACGAGGACCGCCGCCGCCGCCCGGCCCTGGCCCGGTGCCGCGTGCTGGCTGGCGGCCCAGGCCTGGCCCGAGACCCGCACCTGATCCGTAACCCGCACCTGGTCCGTGACCCGGGCCCGGCCGGAGACCCGCACCTGATCCGTGACCCGGGCCTGCCGGGTCGCCGCAGGCGCCTGGACCCGCGCGATCACCTGGGCGCGCGGCGGCGCCGGCCGTACCCTGGATGCCCGCACCATGCGCACCATGCGGACGCTGACCTGGCGCACCACCCGCACCTGCCGCACCCGCGTCGCGCTGGCCAGGCGCTCCGTGGCCTCTTCCCCGGCAGGCGGGAGGCCGCCGGAGTCCAGGGCCAGGCCGGCCGCGCCTGCCGCGCCGGCATCGCCATCGCCATCGCCATCCACTGACGTGGCGATCCGCGGCCGCTGCGGCCGAACACACGGGCTGACGCCGGCCGGCTGGCGGGCCTCTGCCGCGCTCATCACGCTCATCCCTGGCCTCCTTAGAGCCCCGAATGCCTGTTCGATCGTACTTCTGTTCTATCAAAAGATCGTTCGATCGAACGAAGATACGGTACAGTGATACCGGAAGGGTCTGACACTTTCGGCGCGTGTCGAACAGATGTTTGAGATCGGCGATCGAAACCGCTAGCGTCAGCGAAGACCCAGACCCAGCAAGCCGGAGGCCCGACGATGAGCAGTACCAATGAGGACGGGATGGCGCCCGCAGACGGCGCCGCCGAGCGGCAGAAGGGACGGCCGGGGCGGAAGCCGAAGGGCAGCGTACCGGCTATCGTGGCCGATCTGCCTGACAAGCCCGACCCCGACCACGTGCTTACCTGGCGGCAGCGCAAGGTGCTGCAGGTCATCCGCGACTCGGTGCAGCGCCGCGGCTACCCCCCTTCCATGCGGGAGATTGGCGAGGCCGTGGGGCTGACCAGCACGTCCAGCGTCTCTTACCAGCTTTCGACGCTGCAGAAGAAGGGCTATCTGCGCCGCGACATCGGCCGGCCGCGCACCGTCGAGGTGCGCCTGCCCGGTCACCCGGCGATCCGTCCCGACCAGGCCATCGAGGAAGAGCCCGCGATGGACATCGCCTCCCAGGAGGCGGCCTACGTGCCGATGATCGGCCGGATCGCAGCCGGTGGCCCGATCCTCGCGGAGCAGGCAATAGAGGACATCTTCCCGCTGCCCAGGCAGATCGTCGGCGAGGGCACGCTGTTCCTGCTCCGGGTCGTCGGTGACTCGATGATCAACGCGGCGATCACCGACGGCGACTGGGTCGTGGTCCGCGAGCAGAAGGTCGCCGAGAACGGTGAGATCGTCGCCGCCATGCTCGACGGCGAGGCGACGGTCAAGACCTTCAAGCGTTCCGCCGACGGCAACATCTGGCTGATGCCGCACAACCCGGCCTACACGCCGATCGCCGCCAACGACGTGACGATCCTCGGCAAGGTGGTGGCCGTACTCCGCCGGGTGTGAGCGCACCGCTCGGGGGAGGCAGGCAGACAGGCAGCCGGCAGGCAGCTCGCGGGCGGGCAACGACCAGCCCGCCGCGGCAGCATACCCGCGCCCGGCCGAGTCACACGGGCACGACGTTGACCAGCTTGGGCGCCCGCACGATCACCATGCGCACGTCCCGCCCTGCCAGGGCCCGGCTCACCCCGGGTGCGGCCAGTGCCAGTTCCCGGAGTTCGTCCTCGCTGATGCCCGGCGGGACCTCCAGCCGGTCCCGCACCTTGCCGCCAACCTGCACGACGCACGTCACCGTGTCCTGAATCAGGAGGCCGGGATCGGCCGACGGCCAGCCTGCCAGCGCCACGCTGGGTGCGTGCCCGAGCAGTTCCCAGGACTCCTCGGCGGTGTACGGCGCGAACAGCGACAGCATGATGGTCAGGTTCTCCGCGGCCTCCCTGACCGCCGGGTCGGCGATGCCGGGCCCGGAGTCGATCGCCCGGCGGGCGGCGCTGACCAGCTCCATCAGCCGGGCGACCGCGACGTTCAGCCGGTGGGATTCGACCAGCTTGGTGACCTCGTCGATGGTCCGGTGGGTCACCTTGCGCAGCTCCCGGTCGCCGGAGGCCAGCGGCCCCCGCGGAGGCACCGTGCCCACCTCGGAAGCCAGCCGCCAGACCCGGCCGAGGAACTTAACCGACGCCTCGGGGCGCACGTCGGCCCAGTCGATGTCGTCGGCTGGAGGGCTGGCGAAGATCATCGTGAGCCGGATGGCGTCCACCCCGTGCGCGGCGAGCTGCTCACCCAGGTCGACGCCGTTGCCCAGGGATTTCGACATCGCCCGGCCCTGGTTGATCACCTGGCCCTGGTTCAGCAGCCGGGTGAACGGCTCGGTGAAGTCGACCATCAGCATGTCGTGCAGGACCTTCACGAAGAACCTGCTGTACATCAGGTGCAGGATGGCGTGCTCGCTGCCGCCCACGTAGAGGTAGACCGGGTTCCACCGGCGGACAGCCTCGACGTCGAACGGGCCGCTGCCGTAGGACGGCGAGCAGTACCGCAGGAAGTACCACGAGGAGTCGACGAACGTGTCCATGGTGTCGGTGTCCCGGGTCGCCGGGCCGCCGCACTTCGGGCACTCGGTGTTGACCCAGTCCGTGGCCGCGGCCAGCGGTGACACCCCCTTGGGTGCCAGGTCCTGGCCGCGCAGGTCCGGCAGCAGCACCGGCAGCTGATCGTCGGGCACCGGGACCTCGCCGCACGAGGGGCAGTACAGGATGGGGATGGGCGTTCCCCAGAACCGCTGCCTCGAGACCAGCCAGTCGCGCAGCCGGTAGTTGACCGCTGGCTTGCCCAGGCCGCGCTCCGCCAGGATGCCGATGATCGCCTTGATCGCCTCTGCCTTGGGCAGCCCGTCGATCGGGCCCGAGTTGATCAGCTCGCCGTCACCGGGGGTGGCGATCCCGGTCTCCGCCGGGTCGTCGCCGCCGGTCCGCACCACGACCCGCACCGGCAGCCCGAAGGCCCGGGCGAAGTCCAGGTCCCGCTGGTCGTGCGCGGGAACCGCCATGATCGCCCCGGTGCCGTAGTCCGGCAGCACGTAGTCGGCCGCCCACACCGGGATCTGCTCGCCGTTGACCGGGTTGATCGCATACCGGCCCAGGAACACGCCGGTCTTCTCACGCTCGGTGGACTGGCGCTCGATGTCGGTCAGCTTGCGCACCTGGGACAGGTATTCCTCCAGCGCGCCGAGCCGCTCCGGCGCGCAGACCTCCGTCGCCAGCGGCGAGTCGGCGGCGATCACGAAGAACGTGGCCCCGAAAAGGGTGTCGGGCCGGGTGGTGAACACCGTGACCGGCTCGTCGCGGCCCTCGATGGTGAACTGCACCTCGGCGCCCTCGCTGCGCCCGATCCAGTTGCGCTGCATCAGCAGCACCGGCTCGGGCCAGTTCCCCTCGAGCTGGGCCATGTCCTCGAGCAGCCGCTCCGCGTACTCAGTGATCTTGAAGTACCACTGGGTCAGGACCCGGCGGACCACCTCCGCGCCGCACCGCTCGCACCGGCCCGCTATGACCTGCTCGTTGGCGAGCACGGTCTGGTCGACCGGGCACCAGTTGACGTAGCCGTCCTTGCGGTAGGCCAGGCCGCGCTCGTAGAACCGCAGGAACAGCCACTGATTCCACCGGTAGTAACCGGGGTCACAGGTATACAGCCGCCGTGACCAGTCGAAGGAGACCGCATACCGCCGGAACGAGGCCGCCTGCGTCTCGATGTTCTTGTAGGTCCAGTCCGCCGGGTGGGAGTTGTTCCTGATCGCTGCATTCTCCGCGGGCAGCCCGAACGCGTCCCAGCCGATGGGGTGCAGCACGTTGTGCCCGCGCTGGAAGAAGTACCGGGCGATCGCGTCCCCGATCGCGTACGCCTCCGCGTGCCCCATGTGCAGGTCACCCGACGGGTAGGGGAACATGTCGAGCAGATAGGTGCGCGGCCGCTCGTCCCGCGGGTCGTCGCTGGCCCGGAACGGGTCGAGCACGGCCCAGCGTTCCTGCCACTTCTCCTGCACCGTCCGGGGGTCGTAGGGCTCGCCCCGTGCGGCTTCGGGGCCAGGCACCCGTTCCGCGACGGCCTGCCGCCCTTGTTCCGCGTCCTCAGCCGCGTCCATTGGTCCCTCGCGATGTGCTAGATCCTGTTGCGTCCCTGGCCGGCCCTGGCCCCAAAGACTCCGCTTCAAAAAAACTGCCCCCCGGTCACGAGGGGCAGCCGCGCCAACGACCAAGTCAGCCGGCGCGGCTAGGTAAGAAGCAGCCGGGCGGAACGCATGAACCAAGGGTAGCGCAACGAATCGGCAGCGGCGCGGCCGAGCAGCAGCAACCGCCGCCCGCGGCCAGCGCGGTCCCGCCGCCGGTCCCGGGGCGCGGGATCGGCGCCGTTCATGATCCCGGGGGATTGTGTCCGCCCATAGAGCACCAAATCCTCCGGGATCACGGCCGGCACCGGGGGCCGCGCAAAAGAAGGCAGCGCGATTCCGGAAAGGGCCGGGCACCTCATGCATCGCGTTCTGCCATTTCACCTTGACCGCCGCCGGCGCCGCCAATAATGTCGTCTCACCCACCGCGATGCTGTGCGCCGACGCCTACGGGGAAGGGGAAGGCGGCGGGGAAACCATCGGGACCGGTGGGCCGGCCGGGGAAACCGTCGGGACTGGCCGACCGGCGGTGTGCTCATGGCTGGGCAGGCCCGCGGGGGATCAGGCCAGTTTTCGGGGGAAAAGGTAATAATGGACATTCGGTCGCGCGCGGAATCCTTGCGTCCAGTTCGGTATTTCCTGAATTACCGGCAGCGTGAGCAGGAACCGGATTTCGCTGGGCCCCGGTCCCGGCCGCAGGCATCCGATGCCGACACCGGCGAGGGAACCGAGCGCCCGTCGATCGCCATCATCGGCATGGCATGCCGGTTCCCCGATGCTGACGACCCAGCCCAGCTGCTCGACCTCGTGCTCACCAGGCGCCGGGCCTTCCGCAGGCTGCCGCCGGCCCGGCTGGACCTGGCCAGCTACTACAGCGCCGACCGGGCCACGCCGGACGCCACCTACAGCGCCCGGGCGGCCGTGCTCGAGGGCTGGGAGTTCGACCTGGCGGCCTTTGGCGTTCCGGAGCCGGTCTACGCCGCAGCCGACCCGGCGCACTGGCTCGCGCTCGAGACCGCGGCGCGCGCGCTGGCCGCCGCGGGATTCGCGTTAGGACGCGGGCTGGCCAGCAGCCGCACCGGGGTCATCATCGGCAACACCCTGGGCGGCGACTGGTCACGCGCTGCCGCCCTGCGGCTGCGGTGGCCGTACGTCCGGCGCGTGCTGGCGGAGGCGCTGGCGGCCGGCGACATCCGCGCTGAGCGCGCCACGCCGGTCCTCGAGCACGCTGCCGACCGCTTCCTGGCACCGTTCCCCGCGGTGACCGACGAGACCCTCGCGGGCAGCACGCCCGCCGCGATCGCGTCCAGGATCTGCGGCTACTTCGGCTTCAGGGGCGGCGGCCACGCCGTCGACGGCGGGCAGGCCTCGTCGCTGCTCGCCGTGGCGTCCGCCTGCGCGGCACTGGCCGCCGGTGATCTCGACGCCGCCCTCGCGGGCGGGGTCGACATCAGCCTCGACCCGCTCGAGCTGGTCGGGCTGGCCAAGGCCGGCGCGCTGGCCCGCGGTGACGTCCGGGTCTACGACGAGAACCCGACCGGCTTCCTGCCCGGGGAAGGCTGCGGCATGCTCGTGCTGATGCGGTCGGCCGACGCCCGCGCCGCTCACCTTCCCGTCTACGCCGAGATCGCCGGGTGGGGCGCGTCGTCGAGCGGCCAGACCGGCCTGCCCGTGCCCGACGCGAACAGCCACCTGCTGGCGCTGCGCCGGGCGTACCGGCGGGCCCGGATCGCCCCGGCCGACGTGCAGCTCATCGAGGGCCACGGCGCGGGCAGCCCTGCAGCCGACAGCACCGAGCTGCACGCCCTCGCCGAGCTGCGCGCCGACGGCCGCAGCGTAGCGGCGCTCGGCTCGATCAAGGCCAACATCGGGAACACCAAGGCGGCCGCGGGCGCGGCCGGCCTGATCAAGACCGTGCTCGCGATGAGCACCGGGTACATCCCCCCGGCGACCGGGTCCGTGAAGCCGCATCCGCTGCTCCGCAGCGGCGAGGCGGCACTCCGGCTGCCGGCCGAGCCCGAGCCCTGGCCGGACGGCCCGAGGATCGCCGGGGTGAGCGCCATGGGGCCGGGCACCGACGTCCACATCGTGCTGCGCAGCGAGCCGGTGCGCGGGCGGCACGAGCGCAGGCGCGCGTCCGGGGCCCAGCGGGCGGGCGCCGGGCAGGCCGCATCGCCGGCGCAGGCCCCTGGCGGCCCGGCCAGGCCGGCCGCGTACCTGCTGCACGCCCCGGATCGCGGCGCCCTCGCCGCGATCCTCGCACGGATCGGTCACGTGGCGCCGTGGCTGTCCGACGCGGAGCTCGGCGACCTGGCGGTCCAGCTCGCGAACGACGCCGAGGCGCAGGGACCGGCGCGGATCGCGCTCGTCGCGTCGAACCAGGACCAGCTGGCCAGGCTGGCCGGCCAGGGAACGGCGCTGCTGTCCGGCCTGGCCGGCGGCCTGCTCGCCGCCAGGCCGGGCATCTACGCCGCCGACGACGCGGACGGCCGCGTCACGCTGCTGCTGTCCGACAGCGACGGCCCAGTCCCCGGCCAGGACGGGGCCCCACTCCGGCCGCTGGCCACGCTGCGCTGGCTGGAGCAGGCCGGGGTCCGCGCCAACGCGGCGGTCGGGTACGGCCAGGGCGAGATCGCCGGCCTCGTCTGGGCGGGCTGCCTGACCGAGGCCGAGGCAATCGCGCTCGCCGCGATCCGCAGGGAAATCTTGAACGTTGACGCCGACGCGGACCCGGCGGGCACGGCCGGCCCCGATGCGCCGGGCCGGGCAGCCGCCGACCGGGCTGGCAGGCTCCGCGAGGCCGTGGCCAGCCTGACGGTCGCACCGCCCAGGCTCCGCATGATCTCGGCGGCCATCGGGCGCGAGGTCACCTCCGCCGAGGACATCGCCGATCTGCTGTGCGCTCAGCTCGACTGCTCGCCCGGGCTGGGCACGGCGCTCAGCACCGGGGCCGTCGGCGCCAGCCTGCTGCTGGAGACCGGCCCGGGCGAAGCGCTGTCCCAGGCGGCGTCGGTGAAGTGCGAGGTGCCCGCGGTCAGCCTCGGGTCGGGCGGCGGCGCGGATGAGGCCAGGGCGGCGGCGGCCCTGTTCGCGGTCGGCGCGCTGGAGTGCCCGGCCGCGCTCTTCGCCTCCAGGCCGGCCCGGCCGATCGACATCTGGCGGCACCAGACGTTCATCTCCAGCCCATGCGAGGCCGTGCCGCGGGCCACGCCGCCGCTGGTGCCCGGCGACGCGCAGGCGGCCGCGCCC
>JASHPR010000212.1 GCA_030038015.1 Streptosporangiaceae bacterium | reverse complement strand
TGCGTTAACTCCTGAGGCCAGGGCGGGTGTGGCGGTGCGGGTGCATCAGTCGCGTTCGTCGTGGCGTCCCCGTGCGGTCAAGCGTGTGCATATTCCGAAGGCATCAAACCCTGCAAAGCTCCGCCCGCCCGGCATCCCAGTGATCATGGACCGGTGCCATCAGGCCCGGGTCCGCAGTGCGCTGGAGCCGGAGTGGGAGGCCCGGTTCGAGCCCCGGCCGTATGGGTTCCGGCCGGGCCGGGGCTGCCACGACGCGATCGCGGCAATCTGCAACGTGTGCAAGGGCCCCTGGTCCACGCGCACCTGGGTGCTGGACGCGGACCTGGCCGCGGCGTTCGACCGCATCGATCATGACCACCTTCTCGCCGCGCTCGGGCCGTTCCCGGCCAGGGACATGGTCCGGGACTGGCTGAAGGCGGGGGTGTTCGAGGCGGGCAAGGGGTTCGCGCCGACCGGGGAGGGAACTCCCCAAGGGGGCGTGATCAGCCCCCTGCTGCTGAACGTTGCGTTGCATGGGCTGGAGGAGGCCGCCGGGGTTGCGTACATCCCCTTCGGCAAACTGGCCGGGGACACCAGGTCTGGTTCCCCGGCGCTGGTCAGGTACGCCGATGACATGGTCGCGCTCTGCCACAGCCAGCGGCAGGCCGAGCAGGTCCAGGCGCGGCTCGCGCAGTGGCTGGCACCCCGGGGCCTGGTCTTCAACGAGGACAAGACACGCATCGTCCACCTCAGCGAGGGCTTCGGCTTCCCCGGGTTCAACATCCGCCGCTACAACAACCGCAAGCTGCTGATCAAGCCGTCAAAGGCGGCCACCAGGCGGCTCCGGGAACGGCTCGCAACCGAGATGCGCACCCTGCGCGGCGGCAACGCGATGGCGGTCATCGCCACGCTCAACCCGGTCATCCGGGGCTGGGCGGCCTGCTGCCGGGGCGCGGTGTCGTCCAAGGTGTTCCGCACCCTGGATGAGTACATGTGGGTGCTCACCTGCAAGTGGGCCACCTGGCGTCACCACAGCAAATCCAGGTACCGGATCGTCGGCCGGTACTTCGGCAAGTTCAGCAAGTTCAGGAATGACCACTGGGTCTTCGGCGACCGCGACAGCGGCGCCTGCCTGGTCAAGTTCTCCTGGACGGCCATCGAACGGCACGTGCCCGTCAAGGGCAGGGCATCACCCGATGACCCCACCCTGGCCGCCTGCTGGGCCGGCCGGCGCAAGAAAGTGAAACCCCCGCTCGACCGGTACACCCTTCGCCTGCTATCCGGGCAGGCCGGGTGCTGCCCGATTTGCGGAGACCACCTGCTGACGCCGGACCAGCCACCCCAATCCCCCCAGCAATGGGAACGCTGGTGGCTGCAGGTCACCCGCCAGGCGATAGCCGCCAGCTATCTCACCCACGACGGCGAACCCGGCCCACGCCTCGATGACCACACCCGCCTGGTGCACGCATCCTGCCAGCGCGGGCTTAAAGCCCGCCAGCGCAGGAAACCGGAGCTTCAAACCGCACCGCCCGCGAGGCTTGCTTGAGCCGTGTGCGCGGCAACGTGCACGCACGGTTCTGAGGGGGCGGGAGCGCAGCAATGCGCTCCCGCTACCCGGCAAGACGGTCCACGCCTCCAGCTCGTGATGCCAATGAGCCGGTCTAATCATGTGGTGTGTCGTGTGGTGGTGGCGCGGTCGTGCCGGGCGGGCGCCCTAAAGCGCAGAGCCCGGCGGCGGCCGCGCCGCGGTGCCGCGCAGCGGCGCCGCCTTGACCGCCCGCGCCGCACTGATTTATCTGCATGGCAGTGACCAGCGCTAGCGTGAGATTGCCAAGGCGCTCAGTGACCTGGCCGAGGCAGAACTGAAACGCAGTGCCAGGCGCTCCAAAGGCCAGGCCGCGCGCAGGGCATCGGGCACATAGCGGGCACGACGGAGGCGGAATGCGGAATGAGACAAATGGCGAGGGCGCGCCTGAAGGGATGCGCTCCAGGGAATCGTTCGCTCCCGGGTTGCAGTCTGGGGCGCCGCTAGTCGCCGCTGCACCAGCCATCTGCCCGGGGATCAGGGCGCTTCGGTGTTGGGACGGTGGGTCCGCTCGCTTCGGTGTTCGGCGCCGTTGATGTCACCGCTGCTGTCAGCGGCTCGCTAGTCTTCCGATCCGTAGGCAACCCATGAGCGTCGCGGGCGCGACACTCTACCGGCGAGCGGGGATGCTCATGACCAAGTGCTACATCTGCGGTCGGGTCATTCCGGATCATGAGCCCTATGTCAACGTCGCCTATCAGGTCGAGATCGATACGCCTGACGTGCTTGAAGTGGACGATACCGAACCGCTGCTGATCGCGTGTCAGAATTGCGCGCCATCTAAAGAGACCATCGCCGCGGCACTCCGCCAGGCCGGATTCCCTGTGCCGTCATGAAGCGGTCTGCGTCTCTCTGACGCTAGGTCCGGGAGCCGCCCCGGTGACTTATTGCTTAGGAGGTCGTCCAGGCCGCCTCCGCTGCCTGCCTATTAGGGCAGCCGTACTTCGTTACCCGTTCGGTCTGGGCATCGCTGGCGCCGGGCGAAGCGCAATGGTCTTCGGCGGGCAGGGCTTGACGGTGGTCGGGGGCCTGCCGGGGGAAGCCCTTTCTTTCACTATGCCGATCGTCGGCCACGAAGATCAAGACTGTTGGTTGCCGCCTGAGCTGGCCATGCTGTTGTTATGACCGCAGGCCTCGGCCCGGCTGAGTTGCGTCCGCGGCTGGCCCACGTCCGGTGGATCGGCGGCGGCACCGGGTCTGGCAAGAGCACGGTGGCTGCGTTGCTGGCTGGGCGGTTCGGCCTGGACATTTACCACGGCGATGACGGTGAGCGCGAGCATGTGAGGCGGGTGCGCCCTGGCAGGCAGCCCCGGCTGGCCGCGTTGCTGGCCATGAGCCCTCGGCAGCGGTGGCTGGATCGCCCGCCGGAGCAGGTCTTCGCCGAGATGCCGAGCCTGCACGGGGAGACGTTCCCGCTGGTCGTTGGGGACGTCCTGGCCCGCCCCGGCGGGAGGGGCCTGCTCGTTGATGATTTCCGCACGCTTCCCCGCGACGTCGCACCGTTGCTGACCTGGCCGGGGCAGGCGGTGTTCTTGCTGCCTACGGCGTCCTTCCGTGAACAGGCACTGCGCCGCTGCTATGGCGATCCCGCCCGTGCTCGCGCCAACTGGGGGGACGAGGATCGGGAGGGAATGCTGGCAGCCCGGCTGGCCCGCGATGAACTGTGGGATGGTGAGGTTCGCCGTCAGGCCCGGGAGTTCGGCCTGCCGGTAGTGCAGGTCGATGGCACTCGCAGCCCGGGCGGCCTGGCCGGCGAGCTGGCAGGCCAATTCCGGCTCAGCCGGCCCGGGCATCGGCACGCCGGCCTGGACTGATGCCGTGGTAAGGGCCGCGACCCGGCCGGCGATCCCTTTCGCGAACCCGCGCTCTGATCATGGGCTGGCCGCCTGGCGGCGCAGGCGGGCGCGCTGATGGAACCAGCGGGCTCTGGCCTGGTGGCGGCGGCGCCACCAGGACCAGTGCAGGCAGCGGCCGATGGTCTGCCAGGTCCGGGTGACCAGGTTGAGCACCCGCTTGATCTCGGCGGCGGTGAGCGGGATCAGCCCGGGGTCACCGGGTGGCAGGTCACCGGGTGAGGCCGGTGCCGGGTGATGGCGGTGTGGCGGCGGGCCTGGCTGCCGGCCAGCCCGGACCAGCTCTTGCCCAGAGCGAAATCTTCCTCCACCGGGCAGCGGCGCCCGGCGACGCGGATCAAGGTGGTGAACGGGCAGGCCCGGCCGGCGGGCACGTGGCACACAAAGCAGGCCAGGCCGGCCGGGTCGGTGAGGCGGCGGCGGATGAGCGGGTGGCGGCGGGCCGAGGCGGTGGCCAGCCACGCCCAGCTGCAGTCCCGTTCGCCTTTGGACCCGTGCCCGGCCCAGGCGGTCTGCCAGGCTCTGGCGGGGACCAGCCGGGCCGCGTGATCGGCGCGCGCCTTCCGCCCGGTGGGCAGCGTGACCCGGAACGAGCAGGGGATCTTCAGCACATACCCGGTGTGCTGGTCTTCCAGGAAGGCGCGCAGCCAGGCGTCGCGGCCATAGACCTCCTCGCCGGTCACCCACGGCGGGCAGCGCCCCTCGCCGGGGACTTCGGTCACGATCCCGGCGGCGAGCTGCGGCTTGGTGGCGAACTGCAGGTCCTCGGGGATGCCCGCGGCGGCACGCCGCTGGCCGTCACCGGCCCGGTCCTGGGCACATACAACCGGGCGGCGATGATGGCGTGCCCGGCCGGGGCCGCGTAGCTGGCGAACACGACGTTGATGCCGTTGGCGACCCGGCCCGCGCCCCCCAGGTACTGGCGTTTCACCCCGGCGGTGTGCTCGCCGGCCTTCTCCTGCCCCGGCTCACCGAGCACCAGCACCGCGCCAGCCGGGTCGCCCAGGCCAGAGACCACGAACGCGCGGATCTGGCGCATCGCGTCCGACGCGTCCCAGGCCGCCCGCTCCAGCAGCCGCTGCATCTTGTCTGGGGTTGCGTCCCCGGCCTGCCCGGCCAGCGCCCAGCAGTTCTTCCGCGGCAGGTCGCTGATCAGCCCGGTGACGTACTTGCGGGCCTGGTGGCGCGGCTCCACCCGGGCGGAACATCGCGCCAGGCACCCCATCACCTCATCCAGATTCGCGCAGGCCAGACCGGCCTCTTCTACAGTGGAGGCAGCAGCCGCCTCAAGATCAGTAGTCGTCACAAACTAATGATCACGAGGCGGCTGTCTTAGCGAGCCCAAACTCCCGATCGAGCCAGACACCTCGCCAGGTCACGAACTACGGCTGCCCTACTATTCCCAGGTCGGCTGTATGAGCTTGTCCGGGAGCGACCGCTGTTCGCCCCGGTTCACTGCCTCATCGGGCACGCAACGGGCACGACCTACAGTTGTCAGCGCCCGGGGAACCTCATCAGGTTTAGCGTCCAGTCCTCGGCTGCTTGAGCCAGTTCCGCAGCGGATACGTCCAGGCCCACGAAATAGTCGAATATGTCAGGCCGGTCTGGACCTTGAAGCCATGGCGGTAGCGCTTCCAGGCTGAAGTGGACTCTGATTCGGAGGCGATCGCCTTCCCACGCCTCTAGGCCGAAGGCGAGGTTAGGCTCGGTGAACACGAGAAGTTTCTCGGGCTGGCCAATCCCGAACGGCGACGGCGGCACCGTTCCAGCAGCTACGTTGCTCAGCCAGCTTCCGAGTTCCTCCGCCTCCCACGTGGTGAGACATGGATTGCCAAATGACCAGGTTTTCCCGTCTGCCTGGGCGACGACGCCGCTTACCCGGAGCCAGTTGGCATCCCAACCGCGTTCATCCCGCGCCTCACCGATGAGGCTGCTGGAACCGGCCCCTTTCGGCAGACCAGCCTCGTGCCCATGGCTGGCTGAGCTTATCGCGCCAGGGGGCAGTGCGGACATCGGGGGTGCGGACAGTAGCGCCCCGCGGCGGGCACACGGAGTGGCGACGCCGCAGGCACCTCAGGGCTTATGGCCGCTCCTGCCGATTAAGCGTGTCAGGTGCTGAGGACTGCGGGCCCTGGACTTACCGCGCAGAGCGTCCGTTTCGGCGTGGTGGAGAAGCGCTAGGAGATCGATAGCTATGCCCGGGCCGCTGCACGCGTTGGGCGGGTGCTGCGTGGCGGGAAGCTCACCGTGACGTCGAGGCTTCCGCCGGACTGCGGCGAGGTGGTGAGCGTGGCGTCGTGCGCGGTGGCGATGGCCTGGACGATGGACAGGCCCATGCCCAGGCGTGCGTCAGGTTGCCGACCAGGCGTTCGGCGAGCCGGGCGTCGCCGCTGATGCCGGCCGGGTCGGTGACCGCCTAGATGTGCAGTCCGAGGCGGTCGGCATCGTGCTCGCGGGTGGTCAGGATGTCGCTGGTGGCGGGGAAGCAGGGCGAACATCCGGCAGGCCCGCGCATTCCCGCGAAGGCCTGCCGGATGCCACCGGTCAGATTGCGTGGACCTGCTCCGCCTGCAGGCCTTTGGGGCCCTGGCGGGTGGTGTATTCCACCTTCTGGTTCTCTTCCAGGAAGCGGAAGCCGCCCATGTCGATGGCCGAGTGATGAACGAAGACGTCGGCGCTGCCGTCGTCGGGGGCGATGAAGCCGAAGCCCTTTTCGGAGTTGAACCACTTCACGGTTCCCTGTGCCATCTGCTTGTCTCCTTCCAAGACGAGCCGGTATCTGCGCAGTCGCGCGGATAAATCGCTGGTTTCCCGCCGCCGGGCAGCATCCACGGCCGCACGGTCTGGCGCCATCGCGGCGGGGGTAAAGGGGTCACCGCCTCCGCCGGGCCCGGTAGTCGGCGGACATGGCCACCGCACCGCGGCCGGTGGCAGGGCTGCCCGTCAGCGGCGCTGCGGGCGCAGCCGGCGTGGTCGGCGCGACCCGGGCGGCAGGCGGGCCGGCGAGGGAACGCACCAGCGCCGAGGCGGGATGAACGCTGGAAGCTAGCGGGCTCACGCCCGCGCGGCGCATCAGCACCCGCACCTCAGCCGCCTGGGCAGGGCTCTGCACGGTGATCACGACACCGCCCGCGCCGGCCCGGGCCGTCCGGCCGGACCGGTGCAGGTAGGCCTTGTGCTCGGCGGGCGGGTCCGCGTGGATGACCAGGTCGATGCCGTCCACGTGGATGCCGCGGGCGGCGATGTCCGTTGCCACCAGGACCCGGGCCGCGCCGGAGGCGAACGACGCCAGGTTCCGTTCCCGGGCGCCCTGGCCGAGGTTGCCGTGCAACTCGGCCACGGATACGCCGGCCCGGGCCAGCTGGCGGGTGAGCTTCTGCGCGCCGTGCTTGGTACGGGTGAACACCAGCGATCGGTTGCTGCCGCCCGCAAGCGCGGCGACCACGCCCGCCCGGTCGGCTGGTGCGACGGTGAGCAGGTGATGGACCATGGTGCTGGGAGCGGTGGTGGCCGAGTCAACCGAATGCACCGCCGGGTCGCTGAGGAACCGGCGCACCAGCACATCCACGGCGTTGTCCAAGGTGGCGGAGAACAGCATCCGCTGACTCTCGGGCGGGGTGGCCTCTAGCAGCCGCCGCACCACCGGCAGGAAGCCGAGGTCAGCCATGTGGTCCGCCTCATCGAGCACGCTGATCTCCACGTCGCCCAGATGGCAGTGCCCCTGTTCGATGAGGTCGGCCAGCCGGCCGGGACAGGCCACCACGATGTCCACCCGGTTGCGTAGGGCTGCCACCTGCGCTTTCTGCCCGGTGCCGCCGAAGATGGTGACTGCCGTCAGGTCCATCGCCTGGGCCAGCGGCGCCAGCACCGCCTGGACCTGGCTGGCCAGCTCCCGGGTGGGCACCAGCACCAGGCCACGGGGGCGGCCAGCGCTGGTGTACCCATCGGCCAGCCCGGCGACCAGCGGGATCGAGAACCCGAGCGTCTTGCCGGAGCCGGTCCGGCCACGGCCCAGGATGTCCCGTCCGGCCAGGGCATCCGGCAGCGTGGCCGCCTGGATCGGGAACGGCGCGCTGATGCCAGCTTCGGCCAGCGCGCCGACCAGGGGATCGGGAACGCCGAGTTCGGCGAAGCTTGTGGGCTCGGTGGCTACCCCAGCCAGGCGGCGGGCGGCCCCGGCCCGGTGCGCACGTTCATGCTGCGCCGGGGTCGGCTGCGCCTGGCTGGCCTGCGCGGCGGGCCGGGTGGAGGACCCACGCTTCGCCCGGCTACGGCGACGTCGGCGGGCATGCTGAGCTTGGGTAAGCGCAACGGTCAAAGGAATCTCTTTCGGATCGAGGTGGCCGCATCTTCGAAGGCCACCACATGCGATCCGTGGAAACCAGCTCGCTCAGGGAGCGAGGTACGACCGGCGCGCCCGGATGGCAACGCCTCACGATGTGCCGTGTATCCACAGCCTACCGCACGCCACAGCCATGCCCACACAGAGTCGACAGCCATCAGGTCGGCGAGACCACCGGCGATGACAGCCAGCAGGCCGAGGGACGCGCTGATCAGACCAAGGCCGATCTCAAGCAGGCTGCCGAGAAAGCCAAAGACGCCTTCCGCAAGTAACCGCCCCGGCAAGCGGCGCCCTGCCAGACTGCACAGTACGGCGGGCGCTCGCCGTGCGGCCCTGGGTGCCAGTCAGCGTGACGGCCCAGGCGTCGAAACGCATGTCACAAGTCAGGGGGCCGGTGGTGGGCAGGCATTCGGACTCCGTAGACGTGACCGGTCCGATAAACATGACCGGCATTGACAGGAGGCGGCGCAACCTCACCCTCTTCGCGATCGTTGCAGCGATTCTGATCGCTGCAACGGCAGTTGCTCTGCTGCTGGCCAGCTAGGAATGCCGGTGCCATTACGCCCAGCACGGACCTGACGAACGAGCCGCGATTTGGCTCCGAGCACCGCCCGCATCAGCGGCTAGGGGGACAGCGTGAAGGACCGCAGTTCGTGTGCCGGGACTGCCCCCGACCGCCGCTTCGCCAAGGGGTTCACAACGGCTGACGCGGCTGGCGACGACTTCTCGCTCCAGCCACGCCGCGGCGCGGACAGGTGTTGATCTCCGCGACGCGCGGCTCTGGGAGAGCCTGGGCAGCCTGCCAGCGTCGCCCGTGGGCTCGGCGGCAACACACGAAGTTATCAGGTTATCTGCTGTGGGAGCGCTGCAGGTGGCGATGGCCAGACGGGGCTAGGGACAGGTTGCTGCAGCTAGGACGCTGTTTCCCGGATGTGAGCCCGGGTGGCCGGACGTGACCGGCTGCCTTGGCTTTCGTAGCACTGCAACACCGCCGCCCAGCAGATCCGGGCTAGCGTTTCCCCTGGTCAAGAGCGTGGCGCGCCTGGAGGGATTCGAACCCCCGGCCGGCTGCTTAGAAGCTATCCGCGTCCGAGCGCTATAGCCACCAGGGATGACGCACGTCACGGCGGAGCGTCATAGCCCAAGTTATCTGCTCACCCCGTTCGGTCGGCTGAGCTGGGCGCCGCTATTACGTCAACTCGACGCCGCGGAGCCAGTACGACGAGGCAGACAGGATCCGGCGCTTCATCTGCAAACACCAGCACAAGAAACAAGCAAGACAGCCCTCAGCAGGCCGCTCCAGGGGAGGGAGGGACGGGATGAACACCTACGAGTTCACGCTGCGAGTTGACCGTGAGGTCACCGAGGACGAGGTGGAAGCGCTGTACGGTGTCTTCGACGACGGATCGGTGACCTCCGGCCCCGGATCGGCGGAGATCGAGTTCGCCAGGGAGGCGCCGGGCTGGGCTGAAGCCATCGGCTCCGCCGTCCGCGACGTGGAAAGTGTTCCCGGGCTGGTCGTCACCGGTGCCGGGCAGGAGGACCTGGTGTCGATTCCCGACATCGCGCGCCGGGCGCAGCGCTCTCGGGAGGCGGTGCGGCTATGGGCCGCCGGGAAGCGCGGGCCTGGCGGATCCCCTGCCGCGGATTGGCAGTCGCCCGGTGGCGAGCGGTTCTGGTCCTGGACGAAAGTGGCCCGGTGGATCCGGGAGAACCTCAACCTCGCGGTGGAGGGGGCTCCCGAGGAGATCCGCTGGGCTGACGAGATCCTCCGGGCGCGCCAGGCCGTCGCAGACGCACACCGGATCCTCGACCAGGACGAGGGCATGCGGCGCCAGTTCGGCCCGCTGCTGGCGCCGTCTTCCTGACAACTTCCCGTCGCGCCCAAACGGCGCCGCGGCAGGCTCAGAAAAGGTCTCGCAGAACGACCAGATCTGCGCCGCACTTGCTTTGATCAAAAGCGTGTCGACACCGTGAGCAGCCGCGATGCCGTGTCTGGCCGTCAAAGGCCTGAGATCCGCGACCCGCTGATGCCAACCCACCCGCAGGCGTGCTGGTCCCGACGTACCTCATCGCGGCAGATGCGGACGTTGCCTGGGCAACCCGAACCGAATACTTATGCGAACCTTCCGGAGCTTTGACCGAGGCGGCTGTCCGCGTTTGGTTACCCTTTTAGTGTGCAGTTGCTTTCGGCGCATTTTCAGGAACTTGAGGTGGGACGACGATCACCGTCGGCCCTCGTTTGCTTGTCCCGCTGATCCATCCGGTGATCGCGTCCACTTGTTCTGGTGTGAGACGAACGTCTCGCTTGCTGTGCATGTGCCTGGCCCAGTCACGGGCCCATAGCGGGCGCAGTGCCATTCCCGGATGGTCGCGTGCCGAGTTGTTATCGCCTTGGCAGGACCGTGACCTCGCCGGTCGGCTTGATCGTGAGAAGACAGCAGCTGCCCGGAGCGAAGGACACGGCTGCAGGAGCTGGGCGGCCGAGGGACCAGACCTGTTCAAGGCGCTGCGGGCACTGCGCCGCGTCCTGGATCCCTTGGGTATCCGCCTGGGCGTCAACGGCGCGCGCCGCGATGCGTGGGCGTCGGGGATGCAATGCGACATGGGCGAGGGGCGTGTTGTCTATCTCTTGGCCGAAGGGCATGCTGGTCGGCCTGAGCAGGTCAGCACACTTGGGCCGACCCCGGTAAGCCGTGTGGGCACGGTCGACGATCAAGACCAGCAGCATGAGCAGTGGCTGCGTTCACGTCGTACCGCCAACTGATAAGCAAAGCGCGAAACGCGGCATGAGCGAGCGGACGGGCGTGTGGCGAGCTGCGCGGCGAAGTAGCAGGATTCGCCCGCTGCGGATCGCAGCGGGACGCGGCCAGGCGGCCGCCCGCCGGTCGGCGGGGAAATCCGGATCAGCCAAGGGTGAAGGGGTCGCGGGTGCCGCCGGTGAGCTCGACCCAGACCGCCTTCTCCTCGAGGTACTCGTCGACGGCGTGGATGCCGTTCTCCCGGCCCAGTCCCGAATGCTTGAACCCGCCGAAGGGCACCGAGGGGGCCACGACGCGGTAGGCGTTGATCCACACGCTGCCCGCCTTGATCCGGGCGGCCACCCGGTGGGCGCGGTGCACGTCCTTGGTCCAGACCGCTGCGGCCAGGCCGTACGGCGTGTCGTTGGCGAGCTTGATCGCCTCGTCCTCGTCGGTGAAGGTCAAGGCGGCCAGCACCGGGCCGAAGACCTCCTCCTTGTAGACGGTTGACTCGGGTGTGATGCCGGTGAGCACAGTCGGCTTGACGAACAAGCCGCCGAGCCCCCTGTCGGCCGCACCCCCGCAGGCGATCGTGGCCCCTTCGTCTTTGGCCGTCTGCAGATAGCCCAGGATTTTCTGGTACTGCGGCACGTTGGCGACCGGGCCCATCTCGGTGTCCGCGCCGTTCGGGTCGCCCAGCTTGATTTTCGCGGCGCGCTCGGCGACCAGCCGGATCAGTTCATCGTGCACGTCCTGGTGCACGATCAGCCGGGACCCGGCCATGCAGGTTTGCCCGGTGGCGGCGAACACACCCGCCACGATTCCGTTGGCCGCCGCGGCCAGGTCAGCGTCGGGGAAGACGACCTGCGGCGACTTGCCGCCGAGTTCCAGCGTCACCTTATTGATGTTCTCCGCCGCCGCCCTGGCCACGGCACGGCCCGTCGCGGTCGAGCCGGTGAACGCGACCTTGTCGACGCCGGGGTGCGCGGCGAGCGCGGCTCCGGTCTCCCGGGACAGCCCGGTGATCACGTTGACCACGCCAGGCGGGAATTCGGCCTGCTCGATGAGCTCCGCGAATCCGAGCGTGGAGACGGGCGCGTGCTCCGAGGGCTTGACTACCACGGCACAGCCCGCCGCCAGAGCCGGCGCGACCTTCCAGGTCATCAGCAGCAGCGGGGAGTTCCACGGGGTGATCGCCGCCACCACCCCCACCGGCTCGCGCCGCGTGTACACGAGGTAGTTAGGGTTCGGCGAGGGGATCTGACGTCCCTCGATCTTGTCCGCCAGGCCGGCGAAGTACTGGTACCACCCGCCCAGGCCGTTGAGCTGCCCGATCATCTCCCGGTAGAGCTTGCCGGAGTCGTTGACCTCCAGGCGGGCCAGCCGTTCGGCATTCGCGGCGACGATATCGGCCAGCCGCCGCAGAAGGGCCGCCCGGGCAAATCCGGTCATCGAACCCCACTCGCCGTCGAGCGACGCGCGGGCCGCGGCCACTGCCGTGTCCACGTCGGCGGGCCCGCCATCGGGAACCACGGCCCACGGCCGGCCGGTGTAAGGATTGTGCGATTCGAAGGTCGCCCCGGACTCCGCGCCGACCGCCTTGCCGCCGATCAACATCCGGAAGTGCTCAAGCTCGCCTGCCATGCTGCGTCTCCTCCTCATCCCGACCCGGACGGTAAGACGATCGGCCGGGACTGCCGGTACCCGCGCACGGTGCGCCCGCACCCTTCATGTCATCGATCTGTCGCTGACGCGAGCCGCCAGAGGCGCGCCGTGCCACCAGCCGGTCACCATCGAAGTGTCGGTCATCTCGTGCCCTTCCGCGAGCCGCATTCCGCGGTCCACCATCAGGCCACGTCACCTACACGGCCCACAGGACACGCCCGCAACCGCAGTGGATGGTCGCCACGCCTGATGCCGTCGGCCACCAGACCTGCGGGCTCGCGCTTCATGTGGCCCGGTCCCCTTCAAGCCTCATCAGGCGACGTAACCCATCGCGGCATGACAGGGCGTTCCCGGGGACATGATGGACTGCATAAGACAGCCTGTCGCGCAAACCCCGGCCAAGGCTCCAGCGCCGGAAGATCTGGGGCTGCCTTCGGGCAGGTGCCCTAGATATTGGGGCTGAGTAGGTCCCCATGCCGTTTGTGCGACAGGCTGAAGAATGCAGGCCACGCTCGCTATCGTGCTGCGGGCGCCCGCGATGACCGGAACGCTGACGACGTAATAGATCGGGCCACGTGCGCGCCTACCCGGCGATCTGCTCGACCCATCGGGTTGCGGACGCCGGTCCTTTGGCCCGACGTGAAGCTGACGACTGCCCTCGGGTCTGTGCCTGTTGCATCCGCCTCGAGAAGGTGATAGCGATTGCCTGGCTGGCCCCACAGTCGAGCAGAAGTTCTGGAGGGGGAACATTGGCTGGAATCACCAAAAAGAACTTCGATGCGCCTGATGAGCGCCGGAATCCGGATAAGACTGTCATACAGGTTGTCGATCTGGGTTCGGTGAAGGCCGCGCGGTTGACGTTGCAGCCAGGTTGGCGCTGGTCGGAGTGCATCAAGCCCGTCGCGGGCACCGATAGCTGCCATGCGCATCACGTGGGAACGGTGGCGTCTGGCCAGTTGCAGGTCCGCCATGATGACGGCACGGAAGTCCAGGTTGGTCCGGGCGACGCGTACATCATCGAGCCGGGCCACGACGCGTGGGTCATCGGCTCAGAACCGTTCGTAGCCTACGAGTTCGATAGCAGCGCCGCGGAGACGTACGCTCGGGGCTGAACGCTGATTGGCAGGGCTCATGCCGACGCATATTGCCGATCTGCCGCAATGCATGGGTATGCGTTCGCCGAACTTCCACTATTCGGCAGATCCGCATGACATCAGCGCACAGATCGACCTGATCGGTATGCCCTGGCTGATGATCCGCGAAGATCTGTCAGCCGCGCCGATCGGCGGCGATGCGCGCCAGCCTGAAGTCCTAGTCCGAACACGCAACGTGACTGACCCGTGCACCGTCGGGGCGGGGTGTTATGGCCGACGGCGGTGCCTCCGCTGGCGAGCCCAGGTGCGGGCGAGCATTCGCACCAGGCTCAGCGAAGCCAGCACCGCGATCGTCACGTCCACCGCGGGTACCCGGCGGACCTGATCGCCCTTCACGACGTAGGCGCCTGAGGGCAGCACCAGCCCGCCGAGGCCCCCGCCTGCCTCTGCGCGCCCCGGGTCCTGCGGTGTGATGTCGCGCGCCGTGGCGGCCTCCCCGGGCGGGCTACCGGGACCGGCGGCCGGGTTACCGCGCCGGTTACGTCCTGTGCCCCCGCCGCCTCCGCCGGCCA
>JASHPR010000211.1 GCA_030038015.1 Streptosporangiaceae bacterium | reverse complement strand
GCGGCGGCCGCGGCCAGCCCGCCAGCCAGCAGCGCCCCGCCGGACCCGTGCAGGCGGCGGCTCACCCGCTGCCCTTGCGCGTGGGCGACGACGTGGGCGTCGGCGTGGGCGTGGCGGACGGGGTGGGCGCTGGGCTGGGGACCGCGCCGGCGTAGACGCCGTACGCGGCCGGCTTGTGCCCGGCCAGAAGGTAGCTGAGAGCCTGGACCACCTGGATCTGGCCGACCTCGGTGTTCGCGTCGTCGACGCTGGACACCTGGATGCCCGTGCTGCCGTTGACCAGCTCGTCGATGGCGCTGCCCGGCCCCGACCCGGGAAGCGAGCCGGCCAGGACGACGCCTCGGCCGGCCAGTTTGAGCTGCTCGGCCAGCGCGAGCAGGGTCAGGTTGGCGGGATCGGAATCGCCCGCCGGAGGCGGGTTCGCCGGGATGATCACGACGGCGAGCGTCGCCTGAGCCAGCGTCGCAGCCCCGCTGGCCTGGCTCAGCTGCAGGAACCCCTGCTGGGCGAACCCGTCGAGAATGTTCTGTATCTGCTGGGTCGGCAGGTCGGCGCCGGGCTGCGTGACCAGTGCGGCCGCGATCACCTGCGCGGCCTCCTGCTGGCCGGCGATCTGGGCGCTGCCGCCAAACTGGACCGTCTGGCTGCCCGGGGTGACGCCCGGCGGCGTGAGCTTCTGGGCGAGGGCATCAAGGCTGGTCTCCGTGCTGGCGCTGGTGTCGAAGAACGCCGGCTGCAACTCGGCCTCGCCGGTGACCTTGGCTCCCGCCTGCTTCAGCGCGCTGGTGACGCCGCTGATGGTCGAGCCATCGGCGCCGGGTGCGGTGACGATCACGACCTGCTGGCCGGCGAGCAGATTGTCGAGCAGGCGCGGCGCGGCGGCCGCGGCAAACATCTGGTCGGCGCTGTTCTGGTTCTGCAGCTCGCTGATTTCTGACCGCTGCGAGCTGATCTTCTGGGAGTCCACCTCCGACGCTTTGTGAAGCACCTTGAGCACCTCCGGCTGGAGCGCGCTCGCGCCGATGACGATGCCGACCGCCAGCGCGAGGAACACGGCGACGATCGAGACGAGATGATAACGAAAGTCGATCACTAGAGCAGTCCAGTCAGCCAGTACCAGAAGGTCTCCAGCTCCGTGCCGAGGAACCGGAAGAAGATCTGGCCCGCGGTCAAGGCGGCCGCGGCCACCAGGATGGTCACCGCCGCGGCGAGAACGAGCGGGACGACCGCCATGGTGGAGATCCGGCTCTGGTAGAGGCGGCTGACCCCCTTCGCGTCGACCATCTTGTCGTCCACCCGGAGCCGGGTCAGGAACGTGCTCGCCATCCCGGAGCGCCCCTTGTCCAGGAACTCTACCAGCGTGTCGTGCCGGCCAACCGCGACAATCAGGCTGGCCCCCTTCTCGTCCGCGATCAGCAGGGCGATGTCCTCGCTGGTCCCTGGCACGGCACAGAGCACCGCGTCAAGCCCAAGGGCCTGGACCCGCGCCAGGCCCGGCGCGCGGCCGTCCGGGTAGGCGTGCACGACGATCTCCGCACCGCACGTCAGCGCCCGGTCAGAGATGGAGTCCATGTCGCCGACGATCAGGTCGGGCCGGTAGCCCGCCTCAAGCAGGGCGTCGGCGCCCCCGTCGACGCCGAGCATGACCGGCTTGCGCTCCCTGATGAAGGAGCGCAGGGTGGCGATGTCCTCGCGGTGGTGGTAGCCGCGGACGACGACGAGCACATCCCGGCCGTCGAGCTTGGTCCGCAGCTCCGGGATGTCGATCCCCTCGATCAGCAGCGGGTACTCGTGCTTCATGTACTCGAGCGTGTTCGCCGCGAACGCCTCGATCTCTGCGGCGAGGTGCGCCTTGGCCTCCGCCATGGACGCGGCGACGGAGCCGGCATCCTGCTGCCGGCCCTTGGCCACGACCTGGTCACCCAGGTACAGCGTGTCACCGTCCAGCCGGACGCACTGCCCTTCCTTCACCCGGTCGAACACCTCCGGGCCGCAGTCATCGACCAGCGGGATGCCCGCCTCGAGCAGATGCTGCGGCCCGCGGTTCGGATACCGTCCGGTGATGCTCTGCGCCGTGTTCACGACCGCGGCCACCTGGCACCCGATCAGCGCATCGGCGCCGGTGAGGTCCAGGTCCGCGTGGTCGATGATCGCGATGTCACCCGGGCAGAGCCTGTTGACAAGGCTCTTGGTCTTCCGGTCCAGCCGCGCGGGCGCGGTTACGCCGGGTAGGTCATCGGACGCTTTCCGGCGGTTGCGGCGTGTCTGGCGAGGCCGTGCCTTCATCGCACAGTAAGTCTGCCAGATTCGGCATCTGCTGCGGGACACCGGTGCGGTCACGGCCCGCAATCGTCAGCAACTTCACAGCCCAGCCTCAGCTTCCGGGCCCCGGCAGGCCTGGGCGGTCTGCGCCTGGCCGCCCCGCTCGGCCGCCGCGGCGGCCAGCAGCTCCTCCGCATGGGCCTGGCCGAACTCGGAATCCTCCAGCCCGGCCAGCATCCTGGACAGCTCCCTGACCCGCCCGGCCCGGTCCAGCCGGGTGACCCCGCTCCTGACGACCGAGCCGTCATCGGCCTTCTCCACCACCAGATGGGTGTCGGCGAAGGCCGCCACCTGCGGCAGGTGCGTGACCACGATCACCTGCGCCAGCCGGGCGAGCCGAGCGAGCCTGCGCCCGATCTCCACCGCGGCCTTGCCCCCGACTCCGGCGTCCACCTCGTCGAACACGAAGGTGGGCACCGGATCCGCGCCCGCGAAGACGACCTCGATGGCCAGCATGACCCGGGACAGCTCGCCGCCGGACGCCCCCTTGTGCAGGGGCAGCGCGGGAGCGCCCGGATGTGCCGACAGCCGGATCTCCACCTCGTCGGCCCCGTACGGGCCCGGCTCCCCGAGCGGCGTCACCGCCACGGTCAGCCTGGCGTGCGGCATTGCCAGGGCGGATAGCTCGGCGCTGACATCGGTGGCGAACCTCTCCGCCGACTGCTTCCTGGCAGCGGTGAGCTGGCCGGCCAGCTGTTCCACCTCAGCGGCGAGGGCCGTCTCCTCTTCCGCCAGGCTGACGATCCTGTCGTCGTCGCCCTCAAGCTCGGCGAGCCTCGTCCCTGCGCGCTTGGCCCAGGCGAGCACCGCCGTCACGCCACTCCCGCCCGGCGCGCCCGGGGAGGCGACGCCATCCGTTCCTGGAAGTCCTTCCGGGTCACTGCCGCCGCTGGCCGGGCCTGTGCCTGGGCCCTCGCGGGTGCCTTCGGACCCAGCCGGCTCCCCGAGGTCCGCGCCGAAGAGCCGGATCAGGCGGTTAAGCGTCGCCCTGCGCTCCTGCACGGCGGCGAGCCGTACCGGGTCCGCCTCGATGGACTGGGCGTAGGACGCAAGGTCGGCCGCGACGTCGGAGACCAGGTAGGCCGCTTCGGAGACTCTCGCGCCGAGGTCCGCCAGAGCAGTGTCGTGATGGGCGGCGGCCTCCAGCGCCTGGCGCGCTACCCCGAGCAGGGTGACGGCGTCGGTCGTGTCGTACGACCCGGCCGACGGGTCGCCGAGCAGCGCCTCATGCGCGGTGGTTGCCGCCGCATGCAACGCGTCCGCGTGCGACAGCCGCCGCTCCTCGGCCAGCAGCTCGACGTCCTCGCCCTCCGCGGGCTCGGCCTGCTCGATCTCGGCCAGACCCCGGCGCAGGTCCTCGGCCTCCCGCTCCCGCTCCCGGGCCTGCGAGGTCAGCCGGTCCAGCTCGCCGCGCACCTCACGGTGCCGCTGGAACACCCGCTGATAGCCGGCCAGGAGTACCGCAAGGCCGCCGCCGGCGTAGCGGTCGAGGGCCTCGCGCTGCCTCCCAGGCTTGAGCAGCTGCTGCTGGTCGGCCTGCCCGTGCACGGCGACCAGGTCATCGGCCAGGTAGGTCAGCAGGGACACCGGCACCGACCGGCCCCCCGCGTACGCACGGGAACGGCCTTCGGCCGACACCGAGCGGCTGAGAATCAGTGCGCCGCCATCGTCATCCAGGTCCCCGCCGGCGTCGTTCACCTGCCGGGCAACGGGGCCCTCGGCGGCGATGCTGAGCCTGCCCTCCACGCTGGCGCGCTCGGCGCCCGGCCGCACCCGCGACGGGTCGGCCCGCCCGCCGAACAGCAGGCCGAGCCCGGAGACCACCATGGTCTTGCCTGCGCCGGTCTCACCGGTCACCACATTGAAGCCGGGGGACAGCTCGAGCACGGCGTCGTCGATCACCCCGAGCCCGGTGATCCGGACCTCCTCAAGCATCGCCGCCCGGCTCCTCGTCTCGCTCGCGCGCCGCCGTCGTTCCCTGGCCCGCGCCGCTGCCGCCGTCATCGCCCGACCGGTGGCCGCCGCGGCCCCGCCAGCCGGCGACCGGGAGGCCGAACTTCACCACGAGCCGGTCCGTGAAGGACGCTCCGGCCTCGGCTTCCCCGGTGTCCGCGCCGACACCGCGAAGCCTGGCCAGCAGCACAGGCTCGCTGCCGCGGCGTGCCTCGACGCGCGCGCCAGGGTCCAGGTCAACCCTACGACGTCCATCGCACCACAGAACGGCACCGGAAGTCTCACCTTGTCCGCCGGCGGGTCTTATCACCTCCGCCGCGAGCACCGAGCGGGGCGATACCACCATCGGGCGGGCGAACAGGGCATGCGCGCTGATGGGGACCATCAGCAGCGCCTCGACTTCCGGCCACACCACCGGCCCGCCCGCGGAGAACGCGTACGCCGTCGACCCGGTGGGGGTCGCGAACACCACCCCGTCGCACCCCCACCGGGACAGCGGGCGCCCGTCCACCTCGACCACCATGTCGAGCATCCGCTCCCGCGCGACCTTCTCCACGCTGGCCTCGTTCAGCGCCCAGGTCGCGGCCGTCACGTCGCCGTTCGCCCGCACGGTCACGTCGACCGTCATCCGCCGCTCGATCACGTACTTGCCCTCGACCACCCGGTCGACGGCCTCGGGAAGGTTCTCCGGCTCAGCCTCGGCGAGGAAGCCGACGTGGCCGAGGTTGACCCCGAGCAGCGGCACCCTGGCCGGCCGGGCCAGCTCGGCGGCGCGCAGCAACGTGCCGTCGCCGCCGATGACGAGCACCATCTCCGCGCCGCGCGCAGCCTGCGGCGAGACCGGCACCGCGCCCGCGCCCGGCACGCCAAGCTCTGCCGCCTCCGGCTCCAGGACCCGGACGTTCACCCCAGCCGCGGTCAGCCGGTCCGCCACCATGCGGGCAACGCGCACTCCCACTGGCCGCCCGGTGTGTGCGACCAGGAGCATGGTCCGCTTCGCCCTCACTGAGGCCCTTCCGTGATCACTGAGGTCCTTCCGCGATTGCCTGCCGCAAGGCGGCGCTGTCCAGCGGCGGGGCGCCGCGTCGCAGCCACAGGAAATACTCCACGTTCCCCGATGGCCCCGGGAGAGGGCTGGCCGTGATTCCCTGCACGCCCAGGCCGAGCTCAGACGCGGCGGCGGCGACCGACGTAACCGCCTCGGCCCGCATGGCCGGATCCCTGACCACACCGCCGGCGCCCACGTTGCCCTTGCCCACCTCGAACTGCGGCTTCACCAGCAGCACGAAATCGGCGTCAGGCGCAGCGCAGGCAGCCAGCGCGGGAAGCGCCAGCGAAAGCGAGATGAACGACAGGTCGGCCGTGACCAGGCTGGGCGCCGGGGCCACCTGCTCCGGGGTCAGCTGGCGCACGTTGACGCGGTCGAGCACGGTGACCCTGGGATCGGTGCGCAGTGCCCAGGCGAGCTGGCCGTAGCCGACGTCGACCGCGATCACCTGGGCTGCCCCGGCACGGAGCAGCACATCGGCGAAGCCGCCGGTCGACGCGCCCGCGTCCAGGCAGCGCCGGCCGGCGACCGCCAGGCCGGTGAAGGCAGCAAGCGCGCCTTCCAGCTTCCGCCCCCCACGAGATGCATACTCCGGCGCCGCAGCGGCGCCGGCGACCGTGATCGCCGCATCCTGCCCAACCTGAGTGGCCGCCTTCGCCGCGGTCTGGCCGCCAACCGCCACGCGCCCGGCAGCGATCAGGTCAGCCGCCTGCTCCCTCGACCGGGCCAGCCCCCTGCGCACAAGCTCGGTGTCCAGCCGCATCCTCCTCGCCATCGGCCCGCCCGCAGACTGGTCAGCCCCCTGCCCGGCGTTCCGCACCCGCGGCATCCTGGGAATGCCGATCCCGGGTATCCAGCTCGCCGAGCACGTCCCTCAGCCGTCTGTGCACGTCTTCGAAGATCACGCGGTGCTCGGTGACCGGGCGCCCGGCGAGTTCATCGAGCCTGGCAAGTGCCGCGTCGACCCTCGGCTCGCCGAATGCCTGCCGGTGCGCCGCCGTCTGGCCGTCCTGCCCGGCTCGCTGGCCGGGCGGCTCTCCCTCGGTGCCGGCAACGGTCCAGGGTGCCGCGGCCGCTGCGTTCCCGGCGCCACCGGAACTCCCAGCGCCGCCAGCACTCCCCGCGCGGCCGGCACTTCCAGCGCCCGGCGCGTACCTCGCGTTCTGGGCATCCTGCGCACCAGGGGCACTTCCCGCATCCACGGCACTTCCCGCATCCACGGCACTTCCCGCACCCACGGCACTTCCCGCACCCACGGCACTTCGCGCACCCACGGCACTTCGCGCATCCACGGCACTTCGCGCATCCACGGCATACCTCGCGACCGCCGCGGCCTCCGCGCCGGGTCGCTCGGTGTGCTGCTCCATCGGCCACCACCCCTTCACGCGCCGGATCTGCTCCCAGCGCGCCTGTTGCACCCTGCCTGGAACGCTACCGCCCCCGGGCGCGAGGACGGCGCACCTGGCACCCAACCTGGCGGCGATTCGGCCCCGGCGGGCCGCCTGCCAGGGCCGGGACGGAGAATGACCAGGGAGGAGAGGTCAGGATGGCGACTGCAGACGAATGCCGTAAAGCACTGGAAGGCCTCACGGCTCGCATCTCGGACATGAGTCCGGACGACCGTGCCGTCTTCCTGGCGGACAGGACGCTCAGCTGCGAGATCCCTGATCTCGGGGTGACGTTTCTGACGCAGCTGGGACCGGACGGCGCGGACCGGGTCAGGCTGGCCTCCGCCGGGGACGGTGCGGCCCAGGTCCGGTTCGTGGCGAACAGCGACGTGGTGGTGTCCATCGCGGAGAACCCCGCGAGCTTCGCGCGGGCCTGGCTGACCGGCCGCCTGAAGGTCCAGGGAAGCGTGTTCGACCTGCTGCGCCTCAGGAGGCTGCTCTAGCAGCCGCACCGAGCCTCACCGTGCCGGGAGCGCGCTGATGTCCAGTTTGTCGCGTTTTTCGCCTGCCACGAGATGTTGGTGGTTTATTCACGGCCTGGAGCGGGCCATGGCCATGCGATGCCGGTGGGCGGCACGCCGGCTCAGCCCTGCAGCTTTTGCCTTCGCCGTATCCGCCGGTCCGGTGAGAGCACCAGCCTGCTGCGGCCTGCAGCTACCCTGCGGCCCGGTCTCATGGGCGGGCCACGAAGTGGCGCGTGTATTGCTGATTCGCGACACGCCGTGCAGGGTCGGTGATCTTGGCGGCTCGTGAGCCGAGGCTGTCGGGTGCGGCCGTCCCTTCCCCCTCGTCCGGCCGCAGAATCGGGTGTGTGATGTCGATGCGGGCGGTGCCGTGGCCGGATCCGGATCCGGTGGTCGCGGCGGCGATCAGGGCGAAGTACGCGGGCCGGAAGGCGCCGCTTGCGGTTACGGTGCGGGACCGGCTGGGCGAGTGGATGACCGATGAGCTGTTCGCGGCGGCGTTCGGCGCGCGGGGGCGCCCGGGCCTGCCGCCGGCGCAGCTGGCGCTGGTAACGGTCTTGCAGATGGCGGAGAACCTGGGAGACCGGCAGGCGGCAGAGGCCGTGCGGACCCGGCTGGACTGGGCGTACGCGCTCGGCCTGCCGCTGGATGATGAAGGTTTCGACCACAGCGTGCTGAGCGAGTTCCGGACCCGGGTGGCTGAGCACGGGCTGGAAGAGAAGGCGCTGGACGCGCTGCTGGCGAAGCTGGGCGCCGAAGGGCTGGTGAAGGCGGGCGGCAAGCAGCGGACCGACTCAACGCACGTCATCGCTGCGGTCCGGGCGCTGCACACCGCCGAGCTGGCCGGGGAGAGCGTGCGGGCGGCGCTGGAGGCGCTGGCCGCCGCCTGCCCGGACTGGCTCGCGGACCGGTTCTGCGTGCCGGACTGGACCCGCCGTTACGGCGCCCGGACCGGCTCGTGGCGGCTGCCGGCCGGCAAGGCAGAACGCGACATGCTCACCCTCGAGTACGCCAGGGACGGGTACGCGCTGGTCACCGCCTGCTACGAGGACAGCGCGCCGCCCTGGGCGCGGGAACTGCCCGCCGTGCAGGTGCTGCGCACCGTGCTGGTGCAGAACTTCACCCGGGCCGAAGGCAAGCAGGGAGAGGAGGTGATCAGCAGGCGGGAGCCCGGGCTGGAGACCGGGGTCCCGCCCGGGGATCTCAGGATCGCCTCCCCCTACGACCCCGAGGCCCGCTGGGGCGGCAAGAAGGACCTGACCTGGCTCGGCTACAAGCTGCACATCTCCGAGACCTGCGACGACCCGCCCGCCTGCGGCTGCCTCCCGGACCCGGCCGCCGCGCAGCCTGCCCGGTGCGCCCACGACACGCGGCCGAACCTGATCACCCACGTCGCCACCACCGACGCGACCGTCTCCGATGCCAAGATGACCACGCCCGTCAACCAGGCGCTGCACCGCAAGGGCCTGGCCCCCGGCCGGCACTACCAGGACTCCGGGTACGCCTCCCCCGAAACCATGCTGGAGGCCGCCCAGCTCGGGATCACCCTGGTCACCCCCCTGCTCGCCGACACCTCCCGGCAGGCCCGCGAGAAAAACGGCTACGACCGGTCCGCGTTCGACGCCGGCTACGACGCCCGCACCGTCACCTGCCCCCAGGGCCAGGCCAGCCACATCTGGTCCGCCACCACCATCCGCGGCAAGCCCGCCGTCGTCGTCCAGTTCGCCGCCGCCACCTGCCGGCCCTGCCCCGCCCGCGCCCAGTGCACCACCGCCCGCGGCGGCCGGGGCCTGACCCTCCCGCCCCGCGACCACTACGAACTGCAGGCCGCCGCCCGCGCCGGCCAAGACAGCAAAGACTGGCAGGACGACTACAAGCGCCGTGCCGGCATCGAGGCCACCATGAGCCAGGCCGTCACCGTCACCGGCTGCCGCCGCGCCCGCTACCGCGGCCTTGCCAAAACCCGCCTCGAACACGTGTACTCAGCCGTCGCGCTCAACCTCTACCGCCTCGACGCCTACTGGAACGACACCCCCATCGACCGCACCCGCACCAGCCACCTCGCCCGCCTCGACCTCAGCCTCAAGCTCGCCGCCTAGCAACAGAATTAGCCACCAACATCGCCACGAGGGCCGACCTGATCTCGGCTGCGACCGCGCGAGGGTCGGTGCGCAGCCGACTCGGCGGGAAATGCAGCACCACGATCCCGTGAGCGCTCATCCGCGCGTGGCGGGACAGCGTGCGCTCCCAGTCCCGGGGCGACAGATGCCATTCGCGGGAGTCGACTTCCACCGCGACCCCGGCCCGCGCCCACCAGGCGTCGGGTTCGGCGATGAAGACGCCGCCCGCGTACAGCCGCGCGTTGTACATCGGGCCGGGCAGCCGCTCCCGCCTGATCAGCGCGCGCAGGTCGCCTTCGGCAGACGACCTGATACCGTCACGGACTTCCTCTAAGACCCGGCGGAAGCAGGCCGAACCCTGGACCGGACCGCCGGCAAGCTCCTTCGCGAGCTGCGAGACGTGCAGCCGCTGCCGCTGGACGCCATCTGCCACCAGGGCCCGGACCTCTCCGATGTCGCGAAGTCCTCGCACGGTATCCGCCACCGCGCGCGCCAGAGGCACGAAGCGGACCTCGCCTGCATAAAGCACCACGTCCGGCGTCTTCGCTGTTCGGTGCACCCGGACGAACCCGAAGCTGAGCCGGTGGCGCTCATGCGGAATGAGCACGTCCACCAGCCGGGTCTGTGGCGCCCGGATGTTATGCAGGACCAGCGCAGCGGGCCCGGTGATGACGCTGTCGCGCCCGGCGTACAGCTGCGCCGCCATCAGCCGCTGCGGCGCGGTGGGGCTGCCGGTAGCGGTCAGGTACACGCCCGGAAGCAGCACCTGCCACGGCCCGTCGGGCCGGATACGATGCCGCAGCGCCTGATCGCTCATCGCGCAGTCGCGCGCCTGACCGCGGGTAATCACTCCGCTCTGCCGCGTCATCAGGTCAGCCAGGGCCGTGCGGTCGAATAATGCTTGCCTTCCCATACAAGCCACTGTCTCAGGCCTATCGGACATTTCCGCGTGCTGGCGCGCCTGAACCGACCCAGAGCGGCCTGCCCGAACTGGCCCGGATCGGCTCCCGAACGGCGTCGTGGACTCCACGCTGTTTGTAGAGGAACAGCGCGGAGTCCATCACCTCATTAGGTGACGGACCCCCGCCGCATCGGCCGGCGGCAGCCCCGGCCGCCGAGGGTCGCCGGCCGTTACCCAACCGCACGCACATCCACCGAGCTGAGCGGCCGCCCAAGGCGTGTCCTGGCGCGACGCCGGATACCGTGGCTCGGTGGCAGCGCTGATTCCGCGGCCGCGGGCCGAGATCGCACCGGGTGCCGTGCACGTCCCCGGATGGCTGGGCCGTGACGAACAGCGCCGGCTGGTGGCCGCCTGCCGGGAGTGGGCCCGCCCGCCGGCGGGGATGCGGGCCACCCGGCTGCCGTCCGGCGGGGTGATGTCGGTGCAGACCGTCTGCCTCGGCTGGCACTGGATCCCGTACCGCTACTCACGAACGGCCGACGACGTCGACGGGGCCCCGGTCAAGCCGCTTCCCGGATGGCTGGCCAACCTGGGCCGCCGCGCGGTCGGCGATGCCTACGGCGACCCCGCGGCCGCCTACGACCCGGACACCGCGCTGATCAACTACTACGACGAACGGGCCAGGATGGGCATGCACGCCGACAGGGACGAACGCAGCCCGGCCCCGGTCGTGTCGATCAGCCTGGGCGCCAGCTGCGTGTTCCGGTTCGGGAACCCGGAGACCCGGAACCGGCCGTGGACGGACGTCCAGCTGGACTCCGGGGACCTGTTCGTGTTCGGCGGCCCGTCCCGGCTCGCCTTCCACGGGGTGCCGAAGACCCTGCCGGGCACCGGCGACCCGGGCATCGGCCTGAGCGCCGGCCGGCTCAACATCACGCTGCGCGAATCCGGCCTGGGCTGACCGCCGGGGCCAGGCTGGCTGCCGGGCGCCGCCCAGCCGAACCCGAGCCCGAGCCCACTCCGTGCCTGCGCGCCCCGCACGGCAGCCGGCTCGGGTGCGATGCTGGCCGCATGCCCGAGGGCGATGTGGTCTGGCGCACCGCGCGCCAGCTGGACAAGGCGCTGGCCGGGCGCGTGCTCACCCGCAGCGAGTTCCGCGTCCCGCGGTACGCCACCACCGACCTGGCCGGCCGGCTCGTCATCGGCACCGCCTCCAGGGGCAAGCACCTGCTGACCCGGGTGGACGGCGGGCTGACCGTGCACACACACCTGCGCATGGAAGGCATGTGGCGGATCCGGCCGGCCAGCGAGCACGTGCCGGGCGACCACCGGATCAGGCTGGTTCTAAGCAATGACGAGTGGCTGGCGCTGGGATACCGGCTCGGCATCGTCGAGGTCCTGCCGGCCAAGGACGAGGCCCGCGTCGTCGGCCACCTCGGCCCGGACCCGCTCGGCCCGGACTGGGACGCGGCCGAGGCCGTCCGCAGGCTGCGGGCCGACCCGGGCCGGGAGGCCGGCGAGGCACTGCTCGACCAGCGGAACCTGGCCGGCATCGGCAACCTGTACAAGGCCGAATCGCTGTTCCTGCGCGGGATCAGCCCCTGGCAGCCGGTCGGCGAGATCACCGACCTGGAAGCCCTGGTCGAGCTCGCCAGGCGGCTGCTGGAAGAGAACAAGGACCGGGTCGACCAGGTGACCACCGGCAACCTCACGCCCGGGCAGCAGACCTGGGTCTACGGCCGGGCTGGGCGCCCGTGCCGGCGATGCGGGCACCGGGTACGCAGGGCCTGGACGGCCGGGAGCGGCGACGGTAACGGCGGGCGGGTCACGTTCTGGTGCCCGCACTGCCAGCCCGGGAAGGCCGGTGCCCGGCGCGGCCGGCCCCCGGCGTGACCACGGCGCAGGCCAGGCGGCGATGGCCCGGCAGGGGGCGCCG
>JASHPR010000210.1 GCA_030038015.1 Streptosporangiaceae bacterium | reverse complement strand
GGAGGGCATCGACCTGCGGCTGGCCGGGGTGGTGCTCGAGCACAACGGCGAGGTCGCCGGGACGGCGGCCGGCGCGGCCGCGCTCGGCCACCCGGCCGCAGCCGTGGCCTGGCTGGTCAGGTCGCTCGCCGTGGCGGGTGAAGGGCTGCGGGCCGGCCAGGCCGTGCTCTCCGGCGGGCTGACCGCCGCGGTCCCGCTCCGGCCCCGCGACGTGGTCGTGGCCAGCATCGACCGGCTGGGGTCGGTCGAGCTGGCGGTGGCGTAGCGTTCCGGGCAATGTCCTGGGTTGCGCTCGGCCAGCCTGCCGGCCGCGGCTCGTGGGTCATCCAGCACGGCGGCCGCGATTTCGCCGTGTTCCTGGTGGGCGGGCGGTGCTACGTGACCGACGCGCGCTGCCCGCACAACGGCGGGCCGCTGCAGGAGGGCTGGATCCGGGGCGGGCGGGAGCTGGTCTGCCCGTGGCACTGGTACCGCTATGACCTGGAGAGCGGGGCGTGCCGGACCGCCCGCCGCTACCGGCTCGGCTGCTACCCCGTTGCCGAGCGGGACGGCGAGCTCTACGCGGACCTCCCCGAGCCCGAGCAGCCCACAAGCTGGTCCGACCGGCTGCGCGCGCACGCCCGCGGCGAGGACGCCTGACCCGGCGGCGCAGCCGCCGCGGCCCGGCCCGCGTCAGCCGCGGTAGCCGAGGCGGCGGGAGATCGCGTTCGCTGCCTCGACCACAGGGCCGGCGAACCGCCGCAGCGACGCGCCCCTGACCCGGCTGATCGGCCCGGCCACGCTGATCGAGGCGGTCACGGTGCCGTCGATGCCGCGGATCGGCGCGCCGACCGAGGCCACGCCGAGCTCGCCCTCCTCGATGTTCTCCGCCCAGCCGCGCCTGGCGACCAGCTCGAGCTCGGCGCGCAGCGCCTGCTCGCCGCTGATCGTGTAAGGGGTCAGCGCGACCGGCCGCCACTGCGCGAGGCGGGCGTCGAGGGTCTCCGGCGGCAGGCCGGCCAGCAGCACCTTGCCGTTGCTGGTGCAGTGCGCGGGCAGCCGGTGCCCCACCCGGCTGAAGATGCGCAGCGTGTGCGGGCTGTCCAGCCGCTCCACGTAGACGACCTCGAGCCCGTCCAGCACCGCGACCTGGACCGTCTCCCCGGTTCGCTGCCGCAGGCTGACCAGCTCTGGCATGGCCGCCTCGTGCAGGTCGACGTGCGCCGCCACCACGGCGCCCAGTTCGTAGATGCCAAGCCCGAGCCGGTACCGGCCGGATCCGGCGTCGCGCTCGATCAGGCGCTCGTCGGCAAGCGTGGCCAGCAGCCGGTGCACCGTGCTCTTGGCCAGGCCGAGCCGGCTGGACAGCTCGGTGACGCCGAGTTCCCGGTCCAGCCCGGAGAACTCCTTGAGCAGCCTGGCGGCGTTCCGCACCGAGGAGAGCCGTCCCCGGTCGGCCCGCGAGTTTGCGTTCTCCTCTGCGGAAAGCCGGTCTTGCATGCGGAACAGTATGTTTCTACGGTGTGACCAGGTCAAACAGCCCGCAAGGGCGCACCAGGTCAGGAGGCCCGATGGGCCATATCGTCTGGTTCGAGCACTACACCCACGCGCACCGCCCTGCAGTAGGGGGCAAGAACGCCAGCCTGGGCGAGCTGACCTGTGCGGGGCTCCCGGTCCCGCCCGGTTTCGCGGTCACGGCCGCCGCGTACATGCGGGCCAGAGACGCCGCGGCGCTGACCGGTGAGCTGGCGAGCCTGGTCGGGGCCGCGGACCCGGACCGGCCGGAGGCCGTGGCCGACGCAGGCCGGAAGGCACGGGAGCTGGTGGCTTCGATGCCGCTGCCCGCCCGGCTCGGCGACGAGGTCAGGGAGGCGTACGAGGCGCTGTGCGAGCGGTGCTCGGCCGCGGACGTTCCGGTCGCCGTGCGCTCGTCGGCCACCTGCGAGGACAGGCCGGACGCCAGCTTCGCCGGCGGGCACGACAGCTACCTGTGGATCCGCGGCACCGACGACGTGCTCCGTCACCTGCGGCGGTGCTGGGCCAGCCTGTTCACCGACCGGGCGATCTGCTACCGGCGCCAGATGGGCTACCCGGAGGCCGGCCTGGCGATGAGCGTCGTGGTGCAGAAGATGGTGCAGCCGCGCGCTGCGGGCGTCGCGTTCACCCTGAACCCGAGGGACGGGGACCGCTCCCAGGTAGCCATCGACGCGAGCTGGGGATTCGGCGAGGCGGTCGTGTCCGGGGAGGTGAACCCGGACAACTTCCTCGTCGACAAGGTGATCGGCGAGGTGGGCCGGCGGGTGGTCTCGCACAAGGCGATCGAGTACCGGCTGACGGGCGCGAACCGGGTGGAGCCGGCGCCGGTGGACGAGGCGCGGCGGGACGTCCCGTCGCTGACCGACGAGGAGGTCAAGGCCGTGGCGGCGCTGGCCCGCCAGGCCGAGAAGCACTACGGGTGCCCGCAGGACGTGGAGTGGGCACTGGAGGACGGCCCGCCCGCCGCTGGCGCGGCGGGCCAGGGCCCAAGCACGGTCGTGCTGCTGCAGAGCCGGCCGGAGACCGTGTGGAGCCGGAAGCCGCCGCGCACCGCAGCCGCGGCAGGCCGCAGCTATATGGACAGCATCGTGAGCACCCTCGTCGCGCCGCTGCACGCCGCGCGGCCCCGGAATGACAGCCACTGAGAAAGGACCAGGCCAATGGCAGACAGGTTCCCGAGCCCGTTTGACATCACCACCCCGCCGGGCGCGGAGGGCTGGCAGGACCTCTACAGCTACTCGTCGGTGTTCTCCGAGGACCGGCGGGAGTACGAGGAGTCGATGTTCTGGTTCATGGACGGCGTGCACACGCCTGAGGTGCTGCCGCCGTGGGACGCCACGATCCTGGAGTTCGCGATCACCGTGCTGTCCCAGTACAACACCAGGCACTACCTGGTGCCGCCGGCGCTCGGCGTGGACATCAGGTTCCTCAACGGGTACATGTACCTGTCGCCGGTCGGGGTCACCGACCCCGCCGAGGTCGAGGCCCGGGTGCCGCAGTTCATGCAGCGGGCCGGGTACTACTTCGAGCACTGGGACGAGCTGTACGCGTCCTGGATGGGCAAGGTGCGGGGGCTGATCGACGAGCTCGAGCAGGTCCGCTTCAAGCCGCTGCCCGAGGCCGAGGACCTGGAGGTGATCACCGGCGGCGTGGGCACCGGCAGCGGGCTGGAGCTGATGTCCCAGTACAACCGGCTGGTCGAGCTCACCCTCAAGATCTGGAATTACCATTTCGAGTTCCTCAACCTCGGCTACGTGGCCTACCTGGACTTCTTCGGGTTCTGCAAGCAGGTGTTCCCGTCCATCCCGGACCAGGCGATCGCGAAGATGGTGACCGGCATCGAGGTGGACCTGTTCCGGCCGGACGAGGAGCTCAAGAAGCTCGCCGCGCTGGCCGTGGAGCTGGGCCTCGACGACGCCTTCGGCGGGCCGGCCGCCGAGGTGCTCGCGAAGATCGCCGACCGCCCGGGCGGGGCGCAGTGGCTCGACGCCTGGGCCCAGGCGCAGGTGCCATGGTTCAACTTCTCCGCCGGCAGCGGCTTCTACCACAGCGACAAGGTGTGGGCAGAGCACCCTGACATCCCGATCGGCTTCATCACCAGCTACATCGCCGACGCCCGCCGTGGCGAGCAGCTCAAGCGGCCGGCCGAGGCGATCGCCGCCGAGCGGGACCGGATCGTCGCCGAGTACACCGAGCTGCTGGGCAGCGACGAGGACCGCGCGGCCTTCCAGGCCAAGCTCGGCCTGGCCCGGACCGTGTTCCCGTACGTCGAGAACCACAACTTCTACGTCGAGCACTGGGGCCACTCGATCATCTGGCGGAAGATGCGCGAGCTTGGCGGCATCTTCGTGAAGGAGGGCTTCTTCGCCGACCCGGACGACGTGTTCCTGCTCGGCCGCAACGAGGTGCCCGTGGCGCTGTTCGACATGTTCCACGGCTGGGCGGTTGGCGTGCCCGCCCGCGGGCCGAAGTACTGGCCGCGGGAGATCGAGCGCCGCAAAGGGATCCTGGACGCGCTGCGCGCCTGGTCGCCGCCGCCCGCCCTGGGCGTGCCGCCCGAGGTGGTCACCGAGCCGTTCACGGTCATGCTGTGGGGCATCACGTCGGAGAGCGTGCAGCACTGGCTGGGCGGCGCGGACACCGACGGCACGCTGTCCGGCTTCGCCGCCTCGCCCGGCACCGCCGAGGGGCCGGCCAGGGTGATCCTGTCCGCCGACGGGATCGGCGAGCTGCAGGAAGGCGAGATCCTGGTCGCGCCGCTGACCGCGCCGAGCTGGGCGCCGGTCTTCGGCAAGATCGCGGCGACCGTCACCGACGTGGGCGGGATCATGAGCCACGCCGCCATCGTCTGCCGTGAGTACGGCCTGCCCGCGGTCACCGGCACTGCCTTCGGCACCAAGAACATCAAGACCGGGCAGCGGATCCGGGTGGACGGAAACACCGGCAAGGTGACCGTCATCGGCTGACCGCCGGTGGCGGGACGACTGACAGAGGGGAACGTGCCGCAATGCTGACCGCCGAGATGAACCAGCAGCTCACCCGCATCGGGTACGGGACCCCGATGGGCACCCTGCTGCGCCGCTACTGGTACCCGGTGGCCTTCACCAGAGAACTCGAGGAGTTCCCGGTCAAGCGGACGCGGCTGCTCGGCGAGGACTTCGCGCTGTTCAAGACGCCTCGCGGGCGCTACGGGATCCTGCCGGAGGCGTGCCCGCACCGGAAGGCGTCGCTCGCCTACGGCGTGGTGGAGAACGAGGGCCTGCGCTGCCCCTACCACGGCTGGATGTTCGACCATGAGGGCCGGTGCATCGACCAGCCCGCCGAGCGGGACGACACCAACTTCGCCGACCGGGTGCGGGTCGAGGCCGGCCAGGTCCAGGAGCTCGGCGGGCTGGTCTGGGCCTACATCGGCCCGTCCCCGGCGCCGGAGCTGCCCCGGTTCGACGTCTACGTGATGGACGGCGTCCGGGACATCGGCTGGTGCGAGCTGCCGTGCAGCTGGCTGCAGATCATGGAGAACGCCGTCGACCCCCACCACGTCGAGTGGCTGCACGGCCGGTACTTCGACTTCATCGGGCGGCGCGAGGGCTTCACCTCGCCGCCGTCGTTCGCGAAGAAGCACGTGAAGATCGGGTTCACCGCGTTCGAGTGGGGCATCATCAAGCGCCGCGTGCTGGAGGGCGCGTCCGAGGAGAACGACGACTGGAAGATCGGCCACCCGCTCGTCTTCCCCTATAACATGCGGGTCGGCGGGGCCGGCATCGAGCAGATGCAGATCAGGGTGCCGATCGACGACACGCATACCAGGTTCATGCTGTACACGACGCACTCGCCGGAGGGCGGGGCGTTCTGGGAGCAGGCGCTGGTGCCCGACTACCAGATCCCGTGGATCGACGAGAGCGGGCGGCACATCGTGAACTACGTCGAGGGCCAGGACATCATGACCTGGGTCACCCAGGGCGCGATCCCGGATCGCACCACCGAGCACCTCGGCCGGTCGGACATCGGCGTGACCATGCTGCGCCGGATGTTCCGGGAGCAGATGGAGGTCGTGGCCGCCGGCGGGGACCCGCTGGGCGTGATCCGGGAGCCACACGACCGGATCGACCTGCCCTGCGAGCGGGACAAGTTCCACGCCGGCGCGGCGTTCGCCCTTGACTTCCTGGCGATGGGCTCGAGCCGGTTCAGCCCCCAGCTGGACGCGCTGCGCAAGCTGTACATTGACGCCGCCGCCCGGGTGCAGACCGCGGCCTCGTGAGCGCTGCCGCCACCCAGCACGGCTTCGCCGGTGACGCCGAGCGGCACCGGCGGGACGCGCCGCGGCACTGCCCGCGCTGCGGCGCGTCGCTGGCCAGCGGGGCGGGCATCTCGGTGGAGTTCTGGCAGGGCCCCGACCGGATCTTCCACACCTGGTGCGCCGCCTGCCGGTGGACCGGGGACATCACGCCGGCCACCGAGATGATCGGGCACGAGCCCGGGCACGGCTAACCGCGCTTGCTCACCCGGTAGTGCAGGTGGGTCACCCGGTCCCCCTGGACGACCTGCGGGTTGTCCAGGAGGACCGGCGGGCCGGCATAGTCCCCGACAAACCGGACGCCGGAGCCGAACACGACCGGGACCAGGCTGACCGACAGCTCGTCGACGAGCCCGGCGGCCAGGGCCTGGCCGGTGAGGTTCCCGGCGGTCAGGGCCACGTCCCGGCTGCCGGCGAACGCCCTGGCCTGGGTTATCGCGCTGGCCAGGCCGCCGGTGACGAACGTGAACGGCGCGCCGGTAAACGGCCAGCCGGCGGGTGCCTCGTGGGTCACCACGAACACGTGGTCGCCGATCGCCGGGCGGCCGTTCCAGCCGTTGGTCAGGTCGAACAGACGCCGCCCGATCACCGCCGCGCCGATGTTGGCCCAGTGAGCGCGCAGATAGCCGGCGGTCGCCTCGGTGGTGCGGAACACCCTGTCCGGGTCGGCGCCGGTGACCTCCACGTCGCCGTTGCCGTACCAGTCGAACAGCGGGCCGACGGCGTCGTGGATGTCCGCGACGAACCCGTCCACTGACATAGCCGCGCTCGCGATGACCTTGCCCATGGCTGTCACCTTCCCTTCCGTTGTGGTCGGCCCTCCGGTTGTGGTCAGCGCTGGCCGGCGCGGGAACCGAGGAGCTCGCCGAGGCACTCCATGGACTGGGTGATGCCCCGCTCCATCCCGGAGGCGATGGCCTGGTCGCGAGCGGCGACGCTGGGGAACACTGCGCTCTGCTCCAGGCGGGTGCGGCCACCGAGGTCGTGCAGGCTCCTGATCTCCAGGCTGACCACCCCGGGGACGCCCTCGAACTCGAAGGTCTGGATGTCGCCCGGGCCGAGCCACCGCACGACCAGGTCCGGGTCGGTGGATGCCCGGAAGACCAGCTCCCTGGGCGCGTCGAAGTCGCGGACCACCTCGATGAACGGGGTGCCCTGCGGCGCGGTGATGCAGGTGGGGCTGGCACTCACTGCTGCTCCTTGAGTCTCTCCAGGACCGCGTCCAGGCGCCGGTAGCTGCGCTC